>JAILIG010000182.1 GCA_024695445.1 Oscillospiraceae bacterium | reverse complement strand
GGGGGCTCTGTCCTTGCTCCAGCTCTCCGGATTCATCAGGTCGGCGTTTTCGTCCGCTGTCAGCTTGCCGACGCAGTACTCCGAGCCCGTGCCCGACGCGGAAAAATACACATAGATCTTCCCGCCGGCCTTCAGCACCGCCGCGCCCTCGTTGACGCGGTGATTGACCAGCTCCCAGTCATACTCCGGCTTCGTCAGCAGAATCGCCTTCGAGGTCAGCTTCCACGGCTGCTCCGGACTGACCTCCGCCATAAACAGCGAGGAATCGCCCTTGATCTCCGCCCAGATGACATACGACTTCCCGTTGTGCTCAAAATAGGTCATGTCGAGCGAGAAGGTTGTGAAATAATCATCTCCGGCGGTCGCCTGCATCTGCCCGCACTCTTCCCACGGGCCGTTCATCGGATTGCCGGTGCAGCGCAGCACATAGGGACGGATCGCCCAGATATCGTCCGTGCTGCCCGCCGCAAAGAAGATGTACCATACACCGCCGATCTCGTGCAGCTCCGGAGCCCAGATATGCTTGCCCATGATGCCGCTCGAATGCGCCTTCCAGACGGTTTTTTCCTCGGCGTCAGCAAGCCCTGCGACGGTGTCGCTCTGCCGCAGAATGATGCGGTCATAGCCGCGGTCCACGCTGCCGTATGCCGGATACGACGCGGTGAAATAATATTTCCCGTCCGTCCCGTGCATGATCTGCGGATCGGCGCGCTCCCCGATGAACGGGTTTTTGTAGTCTGCGGCCTGCACGGTGCCGCGCACACGGTATGTGCCGGGCTTCGCGGCATCCACGGCGGAAAGGTCTGCCGCGTTCCACGAGACGGCAAAGTCCATGCTGCCGCCGTCGGAATACTCCGCCGTGACGGTCTGCGGCATCCGGAGCGTTCCGCCCGCCGCCATACTGACCTGCACCGGTCTCATGCCGGTATTGAACACCTTGCCGCCGCCGTAGGCACCGGTCAGTGCAGCATACTGCTCCGCGGTAATCGGAATGACATAGCCGTGGCGCGGGGTGAAGTCAAAGCTGTAATCCGAGCGGGAAACCGTTGTAAAGTTCTCAAGATCGGTCGTTTTCTGCATGACATAGTAGCCGTCGCCGTAGGCATCGGACATCAGCAGCCACTCGTCCTTCCCGATCAGCCGGTAGATATTCGGGCCCTCGACGCCGAGATTCCCCTCGGAGATCTTGTGCATCTCCGTATACGGGCCGTCTGCGTGCGCCGCCTCTGCGAGGAAGATGCCCTTTGTCGTCTCGTCCTTGTAATACATATAGTATTTGCCGTTTTCAAAGATGATGTCGGAGTCGATCGCGTCGTGGCCGTTCTGCGGGGCAAAGAGCAGGACCGGCGCCGAATCGAGCTTCATCAGGTCGCGGCTGTACGCGCAGTACATGACGGTGCGGTCGTCCGTGCCGGGGACACGCGCCGCAAAGTAGATCATATACGACTCTTTTTCGGGATCATAGATGGCCTGCGGCGCCCATGCGCGGTCGCAGTTCATCATGTTCGGGTACTTGTTTGCAATTTCGATCAGCGATTCGTCGAACCAGTGAACGAGGTCGGTCGATTTTGCCGAAATGAGATTGCGGTTGCTGCTCCAGCCGAGCGAGGATTTCATGTCGGTGGCGAGCAAATGCCAGAGCCCGTCCTCCCCCCTGAAAATATACGGATCGCGGATGCAGCCTGTGCCGACGCTCGACTGCCAGACGGCCTTGCCGCCGTTGAGTGCGCTGAAGTGGTACCCGTCGGTGCTGACCGCATAGGAGAGCCGCTCCTGTTCGGGCGCATTGCCGAGGAAGTAGGCAAAGAGATAGGCAACCTGCTTTTCCTCATACGGAATCTGTGCCGCCGCGTCAAACTGCCAGCCCTTTCCGAGCAGACCGTCCGCCAGCAGAGCCGCGTCCGTTCCGGTCACGCTGCCGTCGCCGTCGCAGTCCGCGATCGCCGCGGCCGCCGCGTCAAAGCCGTTCAGGATCCCGTGCTTCATCAGCGCCAGATCTCTCGCATCCAGCGTGCCGGAGAAATCGAGATCGGCGCGCAGGAACCGGTAGCTGCCGGACACGGGACGGATATAGAATTTCTGCCCCTCGCCCGCCCAGTAGTCCCACTGGTCGATGTTCGCGCCGTTGTCATAGCTGATGTCATAGACATCGAGGGCGGCGTTCCCGCTGCATTTGCCGACGATATAGTAGGCGTCGTCGGTGCGGTTCAGACGGAAGAGCTGCGCGTCCGCGCCGGTGTAGCGGCTGAGGAAAATATTGCTGCCGTTTGTGCTGTCGCCGCTTTCGACAGTCCACGCCTGTCCGGGCGCACCGGCGGGGTGAACGGAGCAGTATCCGCCGGCCTCGGCCTGCACGGTAAAGTGCTGTGAGGCATCGTTCCGCTGCTCCCATTGGATGAGATTGCCGTCCGTGTCCGCGGTGATGAACTTGCCGCTCAGCCGCACCATGAAGGTGTATTCCGTGCCGGAGAGCACACGCCCCGCCGTATCGGCACAGCGGACCGAAACGGCCGGTGCCGCCGCAGCAGCAGACGATCCTGCGGGCGGCGGAACGGCTGCCGGCAGCACGGTCATCACGAGCGCCGTCAGCAGAGAAGCTGTTTTTCCGAATTTCATAGAATCCCCCTGTCCGGACAGTCCGGCGCAGCCTCCGCAGAAGCCGGCTGTCCCCCTTTTCCCTCATTATAGCACGGAAGCGGGTGCTTTGCAAGAGCAAAACAGGATTCTGCATATTTTTTGAAAGGAATCCGACAGTCCCGCCTGAGCAGACAGAAAAAGAGGGCGCCCGCTCTCACAGGCGTCCCCTCTTTGCAATGCCCCTTCAGTCCTTCTGATAGACTGCGGTGATTTCCCCGATGTACATTTTATGCGCGTCGTCGCTCCCGTAGAAGTTCTCCCGCACATCCGCCGGCAGATCGGCCGGGCTGATGTCGGCAGCATAGCGCTTGCGGCAGACAAAGACCAGCTCCGCCTCCGCAAAGGTCACGGCGCCGTCGAGTGCTTCGGGCGTCAGGCCGCACTGTGCCGGCTTGTCGCCGTCGCGTCCGGAGTGTGAGCCGCAGAAGGAGAGTGCCTTCCGCTGCGTCTCCGGCAGGAATGACACCGTGAAGATGTCCTGCCGCTCCATAAACCCGAAGGTGTGGCGCGATTTGCGGACATAGCAGGTCACGGAGGGCTTGTTCCAGAGGATGCCGGCCATGCCCCACGAGCAGGTCATCGGGTTATAGCCCGTCTCCTCCGTGCCGGCGGTCAGCAGAAACCACTGCTTTCCGATGCGGTCAAACAGATTGCCGGTCATTTCCGATGCGGTCAGTTTTTTCCATGCCATTGTAAATTCCTCCCTTGTTACATATCAGAAGCCCCGGCTGCTGCGCGGGGTTCAGTGCTGATTTTGCAGGCGGAGCTTATCGGTAATCAGCGCAATAAACTCCGAATTGGTCGGCTTGCCCT
This sequence comes from Oscillospiraceae bacterium, assembly GCA_024695445.1. Taxonomy (GTDB): domain Bacteria; phylum Bacillota; class Clostridia; order Oscillospirales; family Ruminococcaceae; genus Firm-04. Next base: position 2,900 of record JAILIG010000182.1, on the reverse strand, counting down.
TGCAGGTGTTGACGGTGTAGCCGAAGAATGAATTGAGCGTTTCGAGATCGCCGCGGTCCCACGCGATTTCGATGGCGTGGCGGATGGCGCGTTCCACGCGGGACGGTGTCGTCGAGAACCGGTCCGCAACCCGCGGATAAAGCTGCTTGGTGACGCTTTCGAGCAGCGCCGGATCCTGATAGGCGCTGACAATCGCAGCCCGCAGATAGTGATAGCCCTTGATGTGCGCCGGTACACCGAGCTGATGAATGATGTCGGTGATTGTAATGGCGAGGTCCTGTCCGGCACGGCTGGTAAACGCGCCGAGCGGCTGCTTTTCGGTCAGCAGCGAGATGCGCTCGCCGAGCACGCCCAGATCAAAGGGCTTCAGCATGAAGTACGATGCGCCATTCTGCATCACCTGCTGCTCGATGAAGCTGTTGTCATAGGACGAGGTCACGATGAATGCGGGACGCTTCGCTCCGCCGGCTCCCGCCTTTTTCATCAGCTCAATCGCATCCATTGCGGGCAGCACCGCGTCCACCACGACGACATCCGGCGTGTCATTCCGGATGGATTCCAGTACGGTATTCCCGTTTTTCGGCCTGGTATAGGCATACATTCCCTGTGCGCGGAGCACGCTTGCGCAGGAGACGCCGTACTCCGCGGTGTCGTCTCCGATCAGAACCTTGACTTGCTTTTGCATGGTTCTACCTCCTTTTGCGTTATGCTCCCATTTTAACACAGGTAAGGAGACATTGCAAGAGCGAATCCTCACGAAGCATATCTGATGCTGTCGAATCCGGGCGCGGAAACCGGTATTTCTGAAAATTACGCATTTACGCGCTTTTTGACATTCGGAAGCCGGCGCTGCGCACGAATGCTGCGGAACCGTCCCGAATTACTTCGAACCGTCATGCTTTCTGTCACCGAGAACGGAAGGGGCGGGGGCATTCTTTTCCGCCTCACGGATGCGGCGGCGTTCTGCGCGCAGAGCGGCATCCTCCGCAGAGAAAAACCGTGTCAGCGTCAGGAGCAGCAGAAGCAGCAGCGTCAGGAAATTACCGCTGAGCCCGCGCCGCCAGACCGCAGCGGCCTGCCGTCCGAAGCTCGCTTCCGTCTGTCCGCTCCAGCCGTTTGCCTCCGCGGCGGAGACCGCAAAGAGCAAAATGCCGCCGAGTGCCAGTGCGCAGACCGTACCGAGTACCGCCGCCGCGAGATCGCGCCGCAGCAGCCAGAGCATCACAGCCGCGGTCATCCCGCAGTTCAGCACGAAAACCGCTGTTCCGGCCGTCCGGAACGCCGTACCGTAATGGGCGGCGTGCGTGATCCAGCCCCACGCGACCGCACCGCCCGTCAGCCATGTGCAGAACAGCAGGCTCAGCACGAGCGCGAGGCCGCCCGCCGTCCGGAGCAGCCGGGACTTTTTTTGTCTGCCGATGATGCTCACCCCTTTCCAACCGTTTCTGATACCATTATACCACAAAATGCACCGAAAGTGCAAGCAGCACGGAGCCCGCACCCGATGACCGAAGGCACTCCGCACGCCTCATCCCGGGGCTGCTTGACTTTTGGCGGGAAATCCGGTATAATGATAACGGCAAACACGGGGGTACCGCCCCACGCCGCACAGAGGGAAAGAGAGGAAAAACCGTATGTTCAATATTGCTGTGGCACAGTCGGGCGGACCGACCTGTGCAATCAACGCATCGCTGGTCGGCGTGTTCCGCGAGGCACTGACCGAGCCCGAAATCGACGCGATCTTCGGCTCGATCAACGGCATCGAGGGCATCATCGGAAATCACCTGGTCGATCTGAAATCCATGATCCTGACGAATGACGACATGGAGCTGCTCCGGCAGACACCGTCTACCGTGCTGGGCTCCTGCCGCTTCAAGCTCCCAGATTTTCACGAGGACGACACGCCCTATCAGCAGATCGTCAGAACGCTCCGTCAGCGCAATATCGGCGCATTTTTCTACATCGGCGGCAACGATTCCATGGACACCGTGCAGAAGCTTTCCGCGTATTTTTCGGAGACCGGCATCGACATCCGCGTGATCGGCATTCCGAAAACCATCGACAATGACCTTTGCATCACCGACCACACGCCGGGCTTCGGCTCCGCCGCCAAGTATGTCGCGGCGACGCTGCACGAGATCACCCGCGACAGCACGGTCTATTCGATTCCGTCCGTCACGATCGTCGAAATCATGGGACGGCACGCGGGCTGGCTGACGGCTTCGAGCGCGGTGCTGCACCGCATGGGTGAGACCGCGCCGCATCTGGTCTATGTGCCGGAAACGGACTTCTCGCTGGAGCGCTTCCTCGCCGATGTCCGGCAGGAAATGTCCAAGCACAAGGCGGTCATCGTGGCGGTGTCCGAAGGCATCGAGGTGCCGGAGGGCGTGCAGTCGGGCGTTGTGGACAATTTCGGGCACAAGTATCTGTCCGGCATCGGTAAATATCTGGAAGCGGCCGTGCGCCGTGAAATCGGCTGCAAGGTGCGCTCGATCGAGCTGAATGTCATGCAGCGCTGCTCCTCACATCTCGGCTCGAAAACGGATATTGACGAATCCGAGGCAATCGGCGCGGCAGGCGTGCGCTGTGCGCTCTCCGGCGGGACGGGCAAGGTCATGGTGTTCCGCCGCATCGCCGATATGCCGTACACGGTCACGATCGAGACGGCCGATGCCGCCGAAATCGCCAACCGCGAGAAATTCCTGCCCTCAAAATACATCAACTCCGCAGGCAACAACATCCGCGATTTTGCGCTCAATTATTTCCTGCCGCTGATTCAGGGCGAGCAGCATCTCGTCATGGAGCACGGCGTCCCGAAGCACTTCGCCCTGCACGAGTCGGTGCTGAAGTGAGAGCGGTGCCCTGCGGCAGAGGGCGTCCCCCTAAAAAGACTGTGATGA
>JAILIG010000164.1 GCA_024695445.1 Oscillospiraceae bacterium | reverse complement strand
TATAATGATGCCGCTAAACACTAATAACAAAAACCGGCGGATACCTCTTGTGGAAGTATCCGCCTGTTCTGCTTCATAGCTCGCTGTATAGGTCTTTACATAATAGTTGTTGATAAACTTCTATATGAGTACCGACCTAAATGCGGGGGCACTTTTATCTCCCGCCGAAAAAAATCACGCAGCAGGACTTGTCCCGACGGATTTCGCGCAGAAAATCTGATATGATAAAGAAGCGAAAGCGTAATTTTCACATCATTCTGCCGAAGGGAGCCGATCTCCATGCACCACGCCGGAAAACTGTCCGCAATCTTTCTCACGATGCTTCTGCTGCTGACGGCCTGCACCGCGTTCCGGACACAGCAGCAGCCGGTCAAAAGTCTGCCCCGCGGACAAACCCTGTCTCAGCTGCATCTGGAGCAGAACACCGAGCCGAAGCGCATCTGCGCGTGGCTGCCGTATTTTTCGGTTGCCGCGCTGTTTGATTCGCCGGACGAGACCGTCTGCCGCAAGCGGGTTTCACGCTGTCTGGAGGCGGCATCGGCGCTCGGCATCGACACGCTGTTTGTCCATGTCTGTGCGTTCGGCGAGAGCTTTTATCCGTCGCTTTACTACCCGACGGCAAGTGAGGCAAACGGCCACGATGTTATGGAGATTCTCACGCTGGAATGCGCACGCTGCGGCATCGCCCTGCACGCCTGGATCAATCCGCTCCGGCTTCAGACAGAGAAGCTGATGACAGAGCACACCGGCGATGCGCGGCTCTGCGCGTGGTTCCGGTCGGAGCAGACACGCGCCGAAAACTTGACGCTCTGGGACGGGCGGTATTATTTCAGCCCGTCGTCGGCTGCCGTCTGGGACTTTCTGGCCGGTGCGGTGACGGAGCTGATGACGCGCTACCGTCCCGCCGGCGTCCACATCGACGACTATTTCTACCCGACGCAGGATGCGGCATTTGACGCGGAAGTGTTCCGGCGTTCCGGGCAGCCCGATCTGGCGGCCTGGCGGACGGAGCGCATCTCGGCGATGGTACGCCGGATGTACCGCGCCGTGCATGAAGCCTCGCAGACCGCGGTTTTCTCGATCAGTCCGCAGGGCAATCTGCCGCTGAACCGGAAAAAGCTCTATGCCGATGTCGAGACATGGTGTGCGGAGGAGGGCTACTGCGATCTGATGCTGCCGCAGCTCTACTTCGGGTATCAGAACGAGCTCTGCCCGTTTACGGAGACGGCGGCGGCATGGGGCAGTCTGCCGCGTGCGGCCTCTGTGCGGATGATCCCCGGCCTTGCGGCGTACAAATACGGCGAGCCGGACCGCTATGCGGGAAGCGGGGAAGGGGAATGGCAGGACGATCCGAATCTGCTGCTGCGGGAGTGTATGCAGGTGCTCGCAAACCCGGAATTTGCCGGACTGTCGCTGTATCATCTGGACTCGGTACTGGCGCTGCCGGAGACGGCGCAGTCTGCGCTGCTGGCAGCCGTCCGGTAGCGCCGGCTATCCCGTCAGCAGCGAGATGCCGGGGAGCTGCTTGCGCCGGAGCCATTTGAGATCAGCCGAAACGCCCGCAAGCTCTGCCGGAAAGGCGTCGCTGCCGGCAGACAGCTCTGCGGGCAGCCGCAGAATCGCCTCGTTCAGGTCAGAGAGATTTTCGTTCGGAATGAGCATTTGCAGCCAGAACCGGCTGCCCTTCCAGCTCCGTTCGAGTCCCTCCAGCTCCGTCCGGACAGATCTCTCCGGCGCACATTCCGAAACGGTGCGGATCAGCGCGTCGGTCTGCCCGATCAGCCGGTCAAAGGTGAGGAGCATTCCCGCCGCAGCCAGCAGTGCCGCCGCCAGAATGCCGTATAAAATGCCCGCAGCAATGCGGATGTGGTTGGATTTCATGCGGGATTCTCCTTTTTCAGCAGCGTGACGATGCGCTGCCCGTTTGCCGTCAGCAGATAGATCTGCTCTGGCGGAAGTCCGGTCGGCCGGAGGAGGGCATCGAGCTGCTGTCTGGTCATGCCGGCCGCCTGCATTCCCGCCGTACTGATGCAGCCGTCTGCAATCAGAACCTCCGGCGGCCCGTCGTCACGGACCGGCAGACAAAGCTCGGCACAGCTCGGCGGGCGGGCATCGGCGCAGGGGTAGGCGGAAATCTTCCCGTTTGTCTCGACGATCGCAAGCTGCACCTGCGACAGATCAAACAGATTGCAGCCGCGGAGCGCCGTCATCAGATCGTCGATGGAAAACCGCAGATTCTGCATGACCTGCTGGTCGATGACGCCGTTCCGAACGATGATCTGCGGGCTGCCGGACAGCATCCGCCTCAGACCGCGGTGCCGGAGCGCACACCACGAGAGCAGGACCTCCGCCGCAATCAGCAGCAGCATCGGGGCAATGCCGATCAGGAGCGGCAGATTCGGATCCTCAATCGGCAGCGTCGCAATGTTGGAAATGAGAATCGTGATGACCAGCTCGGTCGGCTGCAATTCGCCGATCTGGCGCTTTCCCATCAGGCGGATGCCGAAAATGACAATCGGGTACAGCACCAGCATCCGCAGGATACTCACAAGCATCCGATCAACTCCTTTTGCCTCATTCTGCCCGCCCGTCCGGAAAATATGCAAAAAAGCGGCTGTACCCGATCGGATACAGCCGTTTTCTCTGATGAAACAGACGGAATTATGCTGCCTTGTTCAGCAGCTTCATGAGCTGAGACTTCTTTCTTGCAGCATTGTTCTTGTGCAGCAGACCTTTTGCGCAAGCCTGATCGACACGCTTGATTGCGAAGCGGATGACGGCCTCACGGTCCTTGCCACCCACGAAAGCCTTCTTCAGTGCAGTCTTGAGGGCAGAACGGGTTGCCTTATTGCGCGCTGCGCGTGCGCGGTTGATCTTGTCTCTCTTTTCGGGAGTCGGGCGCTTCTTCGGCGCGGTGCTCTTTGCGTTTGCCATAATGGTTCTCCTTTTCCTGATATGCGGCAGATTCCCGCATTCAAAAAATATTAGAATATTTCCGGCGAAGCGGCATATGTTAAGCAGGGACAATTATGGCGGGATCATCCCTTCATCGCGGGTGGGGACCGCTTGTAAATGCTGCCAGACCAGACTTATCATTATTTTATCATATTCCGGCGAAAAATGCAATAGGCAAAAAGAAAATATTTGCGGCGGATTTTCCTGCGTTTTCGGCAATTTGCACAACGGCGGGGAACCCGCGGGAAGGGAGCGGTCAGAGAATGCAGAACCGGACAGATTTAGCGCTGGAGCAGACCGAAAAACACGGCGAACGGGAGGGCTTTACGCTCAGGCGGCGCGGACAGGCCTTCCGCATCACAGAGCTGGTCATCGACAGCGACGCGCACGGCGCGGTAATCGGGCGCGGAAAGGGGCGTTACCTGACGCTGGAACTGCCGTGCGGTACGGCACCGGCGGAGCAGGCACAGGCCGAGGAGCTTGCCGCCGAGCTGCGCGGATTTCTGCCGGAGGGCGCCGCTCTGATTGCAGGGCTCGGCAATGCGGACATCACGCCGGATGCGCTCGGTCCGCAGGCGGCCTCCCGGATCCTTGCGACGCGGCATCTGCGCACGGAGCTGGCCGCGGATGATCCCGAAACGGCTTTTTTCCGCGAGATGCGGCAGGTCAGCGTGCTGGCAAACGGCGTCCTCGGCCAGACCGGCATCGAGACTGCGGAGCTGATCCGGGCGCTGCGGGAGACAGTCTCACCGGCGTTTGTCATTGCGATCGATGCGCTGGCCTGTTCCGATCTTTCGCGGCTCGGCACGACCGTACAGATTTCCGACGCGGGCATTTCGCCGGGCAGCGGCGTCCAGAACCGCCGTGCAGAGCTGAGCGAACGGACGCTCGGCGTGCCGGTGATCGCAGTCGGTGTGCCGACGGTCGTCGATCTGCATACGATCGTGCGCGGGGCGTCGGAAACGCCGCCCGACCTCTCCGCACTGCCGAATATGATGGTCACGCCGCGGGACATTGACCGGCTGCTGCACCGCATGGCGCGGCTGATCGCCCTGAGCGTCAACCTTGCGCTGCACCCGCAGCTCAGCTTTGCGGACGCGGAGGCGCTCGGATGAAGTCAGAAGTTTCCTGTCGCAATCTGCGGGAAACTGCATATACTAGGAGCAAGCGATCCCCCGCGCTCCGCAGGGAACAGGGAGTGACGGCAGAGTTCTGCGCGTCCGAAGAACAGCTCCCGGTTCGGGAGCTGGGCGTTTGCTTTGAAGATAAAGGCGCACCGCAGGGATTTCTGCGGTGCGCTGCTGTGTCTGCGGTTACATCGGCTGAACCGGCTCGGAATGCGGCTCAAACCGGAGCATTTCCGGATCAATTTCCAGTTCCTCCAGACGCGATTTCAGCTCTGCCTCCTTCTCTGCATCGGGGCAGCTCACGAGGACGCAGTTTTCCGCCTGTGAAACGCCCGCGGAGGTGATGCAGTCGGATGCCTTTTCGTTCAGAATATCCACACAGCGGCAGAGTGCGCTGTATGAATATGCGGTGCCGGATGTTGTCTGTTCGGTTTTGTCTGCGGCGGAGGTCACAGTCGTCTGTTCGGTTTTGGGTGCTGCTGCGGTTGTTGTCTGCTCTGCCGTGCTGTGCTGCGTCAGAGCCGTTGTGTCCGGCTGCGGCGTGCTGCCGGCAGAGGGATTGCACGCAGTCAGGCAGAAACAGGCCGCGGCCGCGAGCAAAAATGCAATGGTGTTAGTGCGTTTCATAGAAAACATCCTTTCAGATTTGGAGATGCTTCAGTCAGCGTCTCCCCCGCGATGATCTGCAGGAGCTTTGCGAAATCGCCGGCATCCAGCGATTCCGGATTTCCGTCCAGTTCCGCGTTCAGCAAGCCCTGTGCGGTGACGGTCACTGCATCTTCCGCAAGATATCTTGCCAGCAGAACGGCATCCGCGATGGCGATTTGTCCGTTGCAGTCCACATCGCCTTCCGTCTGCAGCACGCACAGCTCAAGCTGCCCTGCATCACAATAGTATTGTTTATCACCGTATTTCAAAATGACATAGAGTGCGCGCATTGTTCTTTCATTCGCACTCATTTTCAGGACTTTACGCTGATCGTCTGTGGTACGATAATCTTCTCTGCCGTTCCAGGCATTAAAACTAAGGACTATTTCAGTGACATCATATTTTGAAAGTTCTGACAAAAATTGCCGATCGTCAATGTATGCCGGCAGTCCTCCGACAAATTCATAACGCGGATCAATCAGATCGTAAACGCCTTTGAGGTGCAGCTTGTCCAGAAGCGCCGCAATAAAGGCGTGCCGAAATCCGCCTGTGCCGTCTTGAACTTTCGCCGTTTGGGCTTCGGCGCGAAGCTCACTCATCTGGAATTTGTCGATAAACAGCTCTATTGAAGCAGGACCTGCCAGCCGGAAGCGGTTTCCGAGCTCTGCTTCGATCTCCTCTGCTGACAGTTCGAGGAACTCCGACAGATACTGTTTTTCCCGTTCCGCATCTGCCTCCTCATCATCCAGACATCCTGTTCCGTACACGGAAAAGTCCACCGGAATCAGCATTTTTTCCTCCTCATCGGCTGCCGCCGGAAGGCACGGCACCGAAGCGGCTGCCGTCACAGCCATGA
>JAILIG010000135.1 GCA_024695445.1 Oscillospiraceae bacterium | reverse complement strand
TTGATGCACAGCGACGGGTATTCCTTCACATAAAACTCTGAACCTTTCCGCTCAACGGAAAACCCGTTCTGCTGAAAGTAGGTAACGAGGTCTGCTTCTCTCGCAGCCTGTACCAATGCTTTGTATTCTTCCTGTTTCATAAATTATCCTTTCGGTTTTCTGGTATAGAAAAGCACCTGCTGTTTAGCAAGTGCTTCGTGGGTAATCGTTTTCATATATAACGAATTTTAATGCGGAGGACAATAATGATAATCGAGCATAAACTCGAATTCATATCCCTGCGGATTGCTCTGAAACTCAGCCCGTTTCTGCGGATCAGTAATAAAAACCTCTGCGATCCCTGTATCTTCATTTCGGTTTTCTATACTGTCAAGTGAGCACAAGAAGTTCTTCAGTTCTTCCGCCTTGGCTTGATTTGTGACTTCATAGCCGTCCCACCAGTACCAATCCTTTTCCGCAGTGAGTTCAGAATCAGATACACAACACCTGCTGAATATATACGAACATATTTCACGCAGTGCAGTCCGCGGCACATTGATAATAGCATTTCCTTCAGCGCCTTCTGCAACCGGATACTGCTTTCCTGTATATTTACTGACGATGCTGCATATAGCCGGCGGAAGATCAAGGAACATACTGCTGTTCCATGAACAGATTGCCGCATAGCCGTCATAATCACTTGCAGGCGCGGGAATCGCGTTCGGACCGGAGACGATTTCACCGGTTCGCTTGTCCTTGATGCGTACACTGATATCGAAATCAAAGCTCATTGACAGCACCTCATTGTTTTACACTTCAAAACCGCCTATGAAATCACAAACCGGATTATCAACTATGCCGCCGGGAGGACCGTCATATGATGAGATCTCATCATATGCATCCTGCTCCTTTATGATTCTGACACCGCCGCCGATTCCGAAAAACTGGTTTCCTGTCAGCTTCTCTTTGAATTTGTTCAAATTCTCCGCAGCGTTTACTTTTGAATGACTGGGCGGCAAATAAACAGCAAACCCGCACTGCAGCTTGCTTTGCAAAAAATATACCGCGTTGGCATCTGTCGGAAAACTGTCCGGCGTATATATCAGCAAAGGTGAACTCATATATACCTTGCACTCACCGAATACACTTTCCGCTATATCATGCATACATGCTTCCGCATCGCTTTGCAGATAATATGCCATGTAATTGTCGGAGTAGTATTTTTTTCCGTTGCTGATCCACCGTTTCACATGGATGCTTGCGTCCGGAAATCTGTCACAGGATGCCGCGATCTCATGGTCGAATTTATGTTCCGGTTTAAACCCTTTGCTTTCATCATGTTCAAAACGGAAATGATCCTGCGGATATCGCTTTTCCAGATATGCCACCATTTGCTCTCTTGCTTTTGGAACGCTCAGTTCCCTGCATCTGATAAACATCACGAGCACCGCCCCGCAAAGTCCGGCAGCAATGACATATTTCAGCTTCATGTTCTCACTTCCTGACCGATGATTCAATCTTTCTTAGCGTGCAATCGATATATGTGAATTATGCCGCGCATTTTTATAGATGAACTCGGAACCTTCTCTGCACCTGAATTATAACACAGCAGGTAGAAAAAGTCAATCGGAGCGCATCAAATCATCATCTGTGAGAACCGGAATATCTGTTGTGAGAAGCTCCTTTGTAAGCTGAATCAAATCCGCATACTCGTCAGGCTTCAGCCCGAAAAAATCCGGATTCGCCGAAAGCACCGTATCCGCGATTTGCCTGATCCAATTCCGCCGATAGTCAGGTAACCCCCCGAAATATTTCCATATCATATAATGAAAATGAATCTCACCGACCATGCGGTCTGCTGTATCCCATTTGCAGGGCATCGCATCATCATAGAGCCTCGCAATATTCGCAATGCACTTCTTTCTGAATTCCCAGTTGGTTTTCACTATATCTGCCATATCTTCTTTGGCAGTCCAGTATTCTTCCTTCATGGTTATGCCTCCCTTTGTTTCCTTTATACCGGAATTATAGCACAGCAGGTAGAAAAAGTCAATCAGAAGGCAGCGGAACGCTCCCGCACAAGTGCAGGGGCGTTCACCATCTGTCGTCATCTTCTCGGTCCGTGACGTGGTGTATTGTCATCCGGAATCATCGGATAGTCATCATCATCTGCGTTCTGGTATGCCTCTCGCTCGGCGCGTTCCTCTGATGTTTCCTCCTCATCGGTTTCGTCGGGATCAATGATCGCGTCCTGCTGCTCGGACAAACCGGACAGCCGCGCTTCCAGTTCCGCAAAGTCGATCTTCGCTTTCAGCAATTCTTCCTCACGGTCGAACGGAACACCGACAAGTTCCTGCGCCTGTTTCAGATCGGTTTCCAGTTTTGTGATTTTTGCATTGTTGTCTTCGATTGCTTTCTCGATCGCGCCGTCAAAAAAGTTGACGATACGCTGCCAGTTGTCGGCGTTCGATGCCTTGCCGAGTGGAATTGCATACGACGGTTCGCGCTGACCTTTCACCGCGAGCATCGCTTCATCCATTTCGCCGGGTCGCAGATCAACGGAAACCGTGAAGTCTCCGATACGGAATATCGGCATCTCGTCAAACGGACGCTCGATGCGCTTTGTGATCTGCTGATGCAGATATGCGTTGATGTCTTCATGTTTGCGAATCGTCCTCATCGGTGTCACAAAGTCGAAAGACTTGACCTTGCCCTCTGCGTCCTTCATCTGTGCTGCCGACTTCTGATCTTCCTGCATCTGGGTGATCTGTGTTTTCAGACGCTCAATTTCGTCGGGAATTTGATCAACACGCTGCTGCATCTTGCCCTGTTCATGCTGATGTGCCTGCTGGAGCGCTATGAGCTCTGCAATCTTATTGGACAATTCGATGCGCGTTTTGAAATCGGGGTTGCCTTCCGCTGCAGCTTGCAGTTCCGCGAAAGTCAAAACCTTTTCGTCACAGTCCTCCGAAACACGCGCCGGACATTTATCGTCAAGCAGCTGCGCAATGAAGCGAGCCTTATCTGTCACCACCTGATAAAGATAACTGTCAAGTGTGCCCTCAGTTACATAATTCAGAATTCGTACCGCGGAGAAAGTATTGCCCTGACGCAGAATTCTTCCTTCGCGTTGCGTGAAGTCCGAGGGCTTCCAGGGGATATCGACGTGATGTGCTGCATAAAGCCGCTGCTGAATGTTTGCGCCTGTACCGATCGTGCCGGTGCTGCCGATCACAACGCGGTACTTGCCGTCATTGATGTCACGGAAGATTGCCTCGCGGTCTTTGCTGTCTGCTTTCGGCGCAAAGATGATCTCATCATTCGGAATGCCCTTTACGATCAGTTCATTGCGGATATATTCGTACACCGAAAAGTTTCCGTTGTCCGAATTCACCGCAATGTCCGAGAAGATGATTTGCACACCCTTCTGTTCCGCGATTTCATTGTAATACTGCCATACACGATCAACGCAGGCATCAACTTTGCCGGGTTCGTCTTCCATGAATCCTTTCGGCAATTCGCCTTCCTCACGCTGACGGTACAGCGCTGCAACCGCCTGATTGCCCAGACCGACCAGCCGCGCTTCTCCCGTTATCTTCAAGAGGTTGTCCAGATGCGGATCAACCACGCCGGTACTGATGAGCTGCGCACGCGCCACCAGTTCGCGGACATACGCACGCTGTTCCGGTGACGCTTCGACTTTGACGATTTCCGGCTTTCCGCCGATCAGTTCCGGTCGAGGCAGCTGCATTTTTTCCGCCGATTGAATATCTGCAAACTCCTTGTACATCGCCATGAGCTCCGGTAGATTTGCGAATTTTGCAAATGATGTTTTGAGTTTCAGCTGACCGGACGGGCTCTGTTTGTAAGCGCAAACGACCTTGCCAAATGTCGCCGCCCAGTCATCAAATCGTTCTACGCCCGCCTGCTTCAAAAGGTCAGGGCGCAGATACCGCGTAACAACATAAAGCTCTGTCATCGAATTGCTGACCGGCGTGCCGGTGCAATGGAGAATGTGTCCCTGTCCGAGCATTTCATTCATCCAGTCACATTTCATCTGCATATCCTGTGCGCGCCCCGATGCAGCGGTTGATACGCCTGCAACATCAGTCATTTTTGTGTTGACGAAACCGTTTTTGTATGAATGTGATTCATCCACAACAAGGTAATCAAAGCCCAATTGCTCGAATTCCAGCACTTCATCCTTGTGTCTTGTAGACTGTTTTTTCGGGTCAAGCGCTTTCTCCAATCGTTTCTCCAGACGCTTCTTTGCTGCCTCGATTTTCTTGATTGACGGCGTATTTTTGGTCGCGCCTGCCATTTTCTGCGCGTTCAGCATATCTTCCAGTTCGTCGATCTCCCGCTGAATGTATCCGCGCTGATACTCCGGCGACATTGCCATTTTGTCGAACTGTTCGCGAGATACGATAACTGCGTCAAAATTGCCGGTTGCGATACGCGCCGTGAACACATCGCGCTTATCCTGTGTCGAGAGGTCCATTTCACCAACGGTCAGCAGCCTTGCGTCAGGGAAGATCTTGCGCCATTCCAGCGCGGTCTGCTCGGTTAATGCTTTCGGGACTACGATGCACGCTTTGTGAATCAGTCCAAGCTCTTTCTTTTTCATGACCGATGTGATGAACACCGCGGATTTGCCCGCACCTACAACATGAGCGGCGAGGGTATTCCCACCATACACCGCGCGTGCAATACAATCACGCTGATGCGGACGCAGTTCAAAGTCATTCGCCATACCGTTGAATGTAAGCCGAGAGCCGTCATACTGCCTTCCGACCAGAGCATTGAACCGGTCGTTATAACGCTTTTCGTATTTCTCCTTGCGATGCAGATCTGCAAAAATCCATTCCTTGAACTTGGCTTCGATTTGCTTTGCCTTCTCCTGCGCGAGCCGTGTCTTTTCCGGATCAACGCGCGTGACCGTTTTCGACGGGTCTTTCGGTGAGGGGATTGTTTTATTGACCACAATGCGCGTCTGGTTCAGCATCTTCTCCGCGATCTCATACATCGTGAGACTATCAGTGCCGAAGGTCGTTCCCTCGTTCACATTAAGGTCTTTCCGGCTTCCTGCTTTCATAATTACAAACTCACCGGTTTCAGGGATATATGTCACTTCGCTGCGAATGTCCCATGATTCGCGCCCCGAGAGCATATGCAGAAATTTCGTATAGTCCTCGGCGTCAATCCAAGAACAGCCCATGCGCACCGTGATTTCCTCCGCGTGAATCGTCTCAGGCATAACAGAATTCAGGGATTCCACATTCGAGAGGTACAGCGGATTGGTTTTTGCTTTTTCCTCCGCAAAGGTGAGCTTTCTGCGGACATTTCCCGAAAGATATTCAGAGCGATCTGTCACAGCAGAGAACGGTTCGCCGGGGATATTCTTTTCGGGGTCAAGGAACACCATGCCTGCCGTGAGCAGATCACGCTGAATCTTTTCCATCAGCTGTCCCTGCTCCATATCCGGCTCGGTGTTTTGCAGCAGCGCTGCCATATACGGAATATCCGGCTTGCCGCGCCGGTCGAGTGATACCTGATACGCCTCATCCAGCGTCTCAACCGCACGAATTTCCGCCACAGGACTGACCGTGCGCCGGAAGAAAATGTCTGCCTTCTCATAGGTTTCGGTCTTGGCATTGTAGTTTTCGAGCGATTGCAGAATCGGGTAATCCGCGTCCTTTCCGAATCGCTTTTTATTATCCGGAGAGCTTAACGCGCCGTTTTCCTTGACATACGCATCATACAGTTCGTTCAGCTTGTCACGCAGCGGTGTCAGGGCTTCGTCGATGATATTTGTTTTCTGCTTGTCGAGAAGTTGACGGGTAATCGTCCGGATTTCGATGAGCTGCCGCAGACACTTCAGTTCCGCGGTATTGCCCTTGATCTCATCCATATGGTCGCCCTGCCGATAGTAGATCTTGCCATCTTTTTCGTGGAATGAGTAGTCCTTGCCCCACGGTTCGATCTGCTCCTGCCGCGCCTTTGCTGCTGTCATGCGGCGGGAAATCGTGATCTTTGCATTCAGGCTCTGGATAGCATCCTGAAGCTGCTCTTTGAGTGTGGTTTCCGGTTTCGGGTCACAGGTCAGGCGGTCAAAATAGCTTGTCTTGCGCATCGTGCCGAGAATCATATTCGGGTTCTGCACAAAATAGCTATTGATACGCAGTCCGTCCTCGGTTTCAGCAGTATAGCACCAATCCGGCTTCGGTTCATGTGCCTGCAAGGGAATCTCTCGTTTTTTCAGGAAAATAATGTCTGCCGTCACGCCCGTACCGGCTTCTGCAAAGGTTGTGTTCGGCAGACGAATCGCGCCAACCAGCTCCGACTGTGTCGCCAGATACTCGCGCACCTTTGAGGTCTTCTTGTCAAGCGTACCGGACGATGTAATAAACGCAACCACGCCGCCCGGCGCAATCTTGTCGAGCGCTTTCCGGAAAAATGCGTCATGAATCAGCCAGTCCTGCGCATAGTCCGGGTCGTTCATCTTGTAATCGCCGAACGGGACATTACCGATCGCAAGATCAAAGCTGCCGTCCGCCAGACCGGAACGCTCAAACGGACAGTTCAGAATCTTCACATTGTCGCGGTCATTATGCAGCCGCGCTGCAATCTCTGCGGTAATACTGTCAATCTCAACGCCGACCACACCGCCGTTTCCGATACCGTGCGGCATACGCGAAATAAAGTTGCCCGTACCGCAGGACGGCTCCAGAATACGGGAATCCCGGTCAAGTCCCATGTTCTGCACCGCGGACCACATAGCATCCACCACGATCTGCGGCGTATAGTGCGCATCGGTCACACTGGCGCGGATAGCCTTATATTCATCATCGGTCAGGTATCGGTGAAGCTGGCTGCGCTCATAATCAAATCTGTCTTTGCTCTCGTCAAACACATCCGCAAGTCCGCCCCAGCCGGAATACCGCCGCAGCGTCATGTCCGAGACTTCCTTGCTGTGATCGTTGCTGCGTTGCTTCGTATACAGCGGCTGACCGTTTTCTTCGCATTGCCGCAGACGGTGCAGCTCACGGAGTGCCGCGATGTTGTCATGGAGCTTGCCGCGCGGGTCAGCGGCATAGACGATCGGCGGGAGATCATCCGGCACAGGCGGAAGCTCCGACTGTCCGTGAATCTGCAAATACGCCTGTCTGCGGGAAACATTCTCGATCTTGTCGCCGCGGTAGTCCATTGTCCGCTCATAGTTTTCCAGTTCTGTCTGCAAAGCATCCGGGCTTGCGTTGTTCGGGTAAAGCATGAAAAGCTGCAAGTCCTTGCCGTCGGCGAACCGCTCATAGATATATGCTCTGCCACGACCGTCGTTCTGCACATTCAGCTCACCGAGGTTGTGCTTTTCAGAAAAGGCGTTCAGTACTGCACGGTACTGTGCCGAAGGATCTGTGATTTCAGGCTGTTCAGGTTCCGACTCCTTGTCCGGTTCAATCGTAATGTCCCTGCCTTCCTTGTCGGTGTAACGCACAAGCTGCCGACCGACATCGCGTGCATTTTTGAGATTTTGCAGGAAGGTCTGTTCCAGTTCTGCACGCAGCCGCTCATCCACATTGCCCGTATCGTCAATGCAGCACTCGTACATGGTTCCGTAAGGCGGAACACCGTCCATCTGGAATGACAGGATTTCCATGCGCTTGTTTTCATGGTCGAGCAGAAAGCAGAAGTCCGGGTCTGCCATGAGGTCGCCTTCCTGAAAGTAGAAGGTAGACCACGAATACTGTCCGCCGCCGTGATTTTCAACGGCAAGCGGCTCGAAGCCGGAATCCTCTCCGTCGGGATCTTCATACCGTTCATATTCATGCTCGCCGCTGATGATTTTCGGATACATCTCCGCAAATAACTTGTAGAGCTGTTCCGCTCTGGTCGGACGGTGCTTTTTCTGAGACTTCTCTGTTGGCTGCATCGGCGCATCGGTATGAACGGTCAGCGTCTGGAACGGGCTGTTGTCGTATACTTCCTGACTGAATACGCCAGTTGTCGGGAAGTCACTGTCATAAATTTCGACCTTCTGTGCCTGCCGGTTCAGCACCGCGTAACCGATTGCCTGACCGCCGTGAATTGCCTCGTTTCCGGCATCCTGTGCGTCTTCCAGCGTGTCAAACACTTCGCCGAACTGAATCTGGCGGTCATTGTCTTGCAGGACAAGAACATAATTGCGTTCCTGAGCGGTCTGATTCGGCACAATGTCCGTTGTAAGGAATTCAGCCTGGTCTGCGAAACGCTGCATATCTGCAAACAGCTTGTCACGCTGCGGCGGATCATAGAGGTTATACTCTTCTTCGATCGGGAAGTCCCTGTGCGGAGAATTCCGCTCCGATGTGACGATGCCGTAACCTCTGTAGGTGTAGGTTACAGTTTCGGTCTGCTGCGAATAATTGTCGCGGCGCTCATGACCGTCGCTGTCGATGCCGCCTTCGTATTCACTATAGGTATCGCTCAGCGTGAAGCTGCCGACAGCGGCAAGGTCAACCGTTCTGTCAGAATCCGGAATCGGAAAGACCGTATCCACCGGAGGCTGCTCTGGCATGAAGTCGTCACCGAAACGGTCTTCCAGATAACCGACGGAATCCGCAGTCAGATAAGCACCGTTGTCATAGGCGGTCTGTATGAGTTTCTGCACATCCGCAAGCGCTGCGTTTTCGGTCAGCTGAACGAAATAGGTTTCACCGGGCGGATACTCATTCGAT
>JAILIG010000047.1 GCA_024695445.1 Oscillospiraceae bacterium | reverse complement strand
CGGGCTGCTGAGTGATCTCTTCCATTATGAACCTCCCTGATCGGTAATAACTGTGTTGATGAATAAATCGCAGATCGCTTCGGGGTACGGCAGATTGCCGGATTCATCGCCGAATTCGCCCGACTCGCCGAACATAAAGCTTCCGGTGTAGATCTCCTTCGGGGTGGTCGGGCTGACAGTGTTGCGGTTCAGAACGGTCAGAATGTTCTGCTGATAGAATGCGAAGGACGGTGCCTGACGCACGGTATCGTCAAAGGTCGATCTGTTCGCCTTGCCGATCACAGGATAATCCGCGTGATCCACACAGCTTGTGATGATGTGGCCGTTTCTGCCGCTGCCGTCTGCCGCAATGATGCCGCCGACGGTTCCCGCCTTGATGAGCTTTTCGCGGGTTTCATCCTCGAATGTGCCGCAGGAGAAATCCAGTTCGTTCGCATAGCAGTTGGAAATCACAGCATCTGCCGCATCCGTGCCGCCTTCCCCGGCAATACCGCCTGCCATTGTTTCGGTGCGGAGAATCACATTCCGTGATGCGCATCCCTGAATGCTGCCGCCGTAACAGTCGGGCAGTTCCCTCCCCTCTGCATCATAGGCGCGTGTACCGGCTGCGGTTCCGGCAATGCCGCCCGCGTCAAAGAGATTCCCCTGTGCAGAGAAATAATAGACGCAGGAATCCGTCACGCTTGCAGGCTTGCCGGAGATTCCGCCCGCATACAGAAAATAATCGTCGAGATAGGCAAAGATGCCGAAATCCGTTACATAGCAGCCAGAGATTTCACCGCCGATTCCGCTGATCGCGCCGATGCAGTGCTCTGCGTGCTTGGTCGGCTCAGGAATCACCGGCTGCGTGGTCGTGACCGGATTGCCCGCATCGTCGTATTCGATCACATCCGGCGGCAGCACCTCCGGCGCAGTCACAACTGCCGTCGTGTAGGCGTTTTCTTCCTCCTCAGACGGCGGATGCTGCACATTGATTGAGGAATGCGAGACTGTGCAGTGCTGAATCCGCGTTTCGCCGGTGACATAGACCTGACCGTCCTCTGCCTTGTAGTGATAATTCATCGCCTTGCAGACAAGAAAGCCGTAATCCTGATACTGTTCCGATTCAATCCGACTGCTGCGGATATTGACATTCCGGATCACCGCACCGGACACCGAGCCGAACAGCGGCGCGGTGAGGTTTTCGATCACAAAGCCGCCGCCGTCATATTCAAAGTATTCCGATTCTGGATCCGCTTTCAGCTCATTGACCGTGTTGATCGGCGTGTGCGATGCCCATGACGGAAACACAATATCTGCGGTCTGGATAAAATAGCCCCGCGCCTTTTCCTCGCTCATCAGCTCCAGCTGGTCATAGTAGTCGATGCGGTACGGATCATCCTTTGTGCCGTTCCCGCCGCCGTATTTCACGAGAATCCGGTACAGCTTTGTGTCTGCGGCGAAGTCGTATGCCTCTCCGCCGTAATACTCGATTTTCCCGGCTTTCGGATCGGATGCAAAGCCCCATGTGTAGCCGGGTACATGATTGAAGAAATCCTCCTTGTCAAATTCCGGCAGCGTGATATTTGCTTTGCCGTCCGTGACCGCGCCCTTCAGCTGCAAATCCTCGGTCGGAACTGCCGAATAGCTGCGGTCAATCGTAACGGTGATCTGTTCGGCATCGGCAGCAATTTCAGCCTGCATCGGAATAATCAGGCCGTCCTCTGCCGTGTTGACCGCTTCCGGCTCCGGGATTTCTGCCTGCATCGTTCCCAGCTTCATGCCCGCCGCCAGTGCTGCGACAGCCAGCGCAAAGCCGCCGGTCACCACGCCGAAAACGGTTTTGCGGGAGATGTGTTTCTTCTTCTGAATTTTGCCGGTTTTCCTGTCCGGCTTTTCATCATGCCCGATCATCAGCTCACCGCCGGACAGCCGTTCGGCGGTTTTGTCTGCGATCAGCTTTTCAAAGATTTCATCAGCGGTGCTGGCATTCACATCTCGGTCAATACGGTAGACCGTATAATCGACCGTGACCGTGTTGCGCGGATGATATTTTGTCCGGAACGCCTTGTAGCCGTGATGATCGACCAGGCGCTCCTTTGTCAGCTCCGGCACTTCATATTCATTTTCAGGCGTGTCCATGATCAGAAACAAGGTCTGCTCCTGATTCTGCCTTGCTGTCAGAATTACCCTGCAAAAATATATCAATCCAAGCCCTCCTTTGCCTTTCTGCGATCACGGGCGATCATTATTGTGCAGAATCCGCCGCCGAGCGCAAGTATCACCAGATCGGACGGATAAAACCGCCACTGCGGAGGCGTGTACTCCTGTGTCTGCTCCGTATCCGGCAACTCAGGCGGTTCACCGCGAATCAGACCGCCGCCGATCAGAATTGCCGCGATCAGCACGATTACCACAAACAGCTTATTGGAAGAAAGAAAATGCCGCACAGCATCTGCGCGTTTTCTGTGGGATTCCTTGAAGCCCATTGCTTTCACCTCATATTCCGGGATTTGTCTCCATGCCGTATTCTGTCATGGATTCCCAATTCTTGTAATTTTCATTAAAGCCGAGCGTGTTCATCACCGTATCGGCAGGATACGCATACAGCCCGAACGACCAGAGCGTGTGATGTGACCGACAGACGGCAGACGGATTCGTGATTGTCTGCGGCGTGCTGTTCATTGTAATGCGTGCAGCATCGACCTCCGCGCCAAGCCATGCGCGTGCGTTGTCGCCGATATCCGCATTGATTGTCCAGCCGCGGTTTCCGAACACATAGTACCAGTTATTGACCGCTTCATTCAGCCGCGCCCATGCTGCATCAAGCGCGGGCTGTATGACCGACCTGCCCGCAGCCGGTGTGGCATTGTAAGTGTTCAGCAGATTCCGGTAGGCATTCGCCGCCGGAACAACATTGATACACCAGTCGTTATAACGGTTCTCTGCGTTATTGTATTCCGTCTGTGCTGCTGCAAATGCCGGATTCGGGATTTCCTCCGCAGAACAGTTCCCGTCCGGGCATCGCTGATTGGCATAGCTTGTCTGCGACCAGCTGACGGCAGTATTCACAATGCTGCGGAACACATCCTGCGTGAATGTCACATTGTAGATGTCCATTTCTGTGCCGTTCGCATCGTTTTCCTGCTTTTCCAGATACACATATGCAATCGCAATCGCCTGCTGTTCGGTGAGTGGCATTGTCCAGCCCGCTTTCAGCACTGCTTTGTAGGCATCGGACGCATAGCCCTTCTGATAAACCGTGACCGCGCCGCAGTCGTTCCGCTCCATATAGACCAGATCGCTGTGTTCCAGATCACTGTAATTGTAGTGCAGATTGTCGATCAGCGCATTATACGCCGCACGGTTTTCATCGCAGGCGATCCGAAAGTATTCCGCGGCATCGGGATACCGTGCGGCAATATCGCCGACACCGATCATTTCGATGTATGCGCCGCCGAAAACCTGTGTTTCCTCTGCCTGATCTGTCCCGACTGCCTGTGTAATCAAAGCGGCACACATGAGAATCACGACCACAATGAGTAGCAAAACCAGCACAATCGGATTGAAAAGAAAAGCGACTGTATGAGAGATCACCGCAGCCGTCACATGAGCCGTCGCCTTTGCGACCTTGTAGGTTGTCTTGACAGTTTCCTCGGCGGCGCGATAAAACTGCTTCGGCGCTTTCATGGCTGCTTTGGCTGTGCGGACGGCTGACTCCGTTTTTCGGACGGCATTTCCGGTCATGCGCAGGCTCTCGACGCCGTGATCAGCGGTGCTGTTCATATCGACCTTCCCATTTTAATCCCCCCTTTTCTCTTTTACTTGACAAACGAAAATGAATCTTGTATCATAAATTCAGAGAAGCGCTCTCATAATGACTGCGCAACTCGAACGCGCGCCTCCGCTTTATCTTGGTGGGGGTGCGCGCATTTTTATTGCAGCTTTTCACCGAATCGTGTCGATATCATTCTGTAAATCCGGCTGTCCTGCGGAATCGTGTGATCGAACGGAATGTCACCGTATTGATTCGTATGAATCAGCCCGCTGCCGGACGGTGCATTTGCAACATATTTCATCGTATCAAGTGGGATTTGCAGCAGCACGGAAAGCTGTTCCCGGTCAGTCGGATTCTGTGAGAGCATGACCACGAATTCGGTATTGGAGATCATGGTACGCGCCGTTTCGGAGCGCAGCAGGTCATCCACATTCTGTGTGATGCCGGTCGGGATGCCGCCCCATTTTCTTGCGCGTTTATACAGCTCATAGAAGAAGTTTGCGGATTGCTCCGATCTGAATAAAAGATACATCTCGTCCACATAGATTCTTGTACCGACACCGCGTGAACGGTTCTTTGCAACACGGTCCCACAGGTTTTCCAGCACAATCATCATGCCGGGCGTCTGGAGATTCTTGCCGAGCTCCTTGATATTGTAGACCACAAACCGCTTGTGCATATTGACATTCGTTTCATGTGCAAACACATTCATCGAGCCGTGAACATAGAGGTACAGCGTCTGCCGGAGATAGGATGCAGCACTGCGGATCTCATCACCTGCATTGCGCTCATAGCTTTCCAGCTCCGCGTAGTATTCCCGCAGCGTGGGCTTCCTGTGATTGCGATAGGTTTCGTGCATCACATTGTCGATGATCGTCTTCTGAATCGGAGATATCTCCATATTACCCATGATGCAGGAGAAGAACGAAAGCAGAAAATCGAGCTTCGCTTTGATCGGATTGTATTCCTTATCCTCCTTGTCCGGGTTTTCGGTCAGATCAAGCGGATTGGTATGTGTGCCGGAGTTCTCGCTGATGCAGATGACCTCACCGCCTACCCATTCCGCAAGCGAGGTATATTCCCCCTCCGGATCGAGGACAAGGATTTCATCTGTTGCCGCCAGCAGAGAATAAAGCATTTCCAGCTTGGCAAACATGGATTTTCCGCTGCCCGGTACACCGAAAATAAAACCGTTCGGATTGTTCTGCATCCAGCGATTGAAGAAGATCGGTGAGCGGGAGAGCTGATTCAGTCCGTAGTAGATGCCGCCCTCATGCTGCAAAACACGGGAGATAAACGGCATGAAAACCGCTGTGCTCGCGCTGTAAAGCGTACGGCGCACCTGTAAATTGTTCTCCTTGTCGATCGTCATGCTGTTGCCGATCGGCAGCGCGGAATCCATTGCGATCTCCTGCATATGTCCCGCTTTGGACGGTGTGATCTGGTATTCGCGCAGGATTGTCTCAATCTGACTGGTGTTTTCCTGCAATTCCTCAAAGCTGTCTGCGGTGAGCATGAGAATAAACTGGCAGAGCGTCATTTTTTCTTCGCCCTTGAGTTTCTCCAGAATCGCTTTTGCCTCTGCCTTATCGGTCATGAGCTGTGTGCCCTCCAGCACATCGACAAATACGCCGCGGCTGTTCTGCGCAGCCTTGTTTGTCCTTTCAATCTGCTCCTGCGTCATATCGGTCATCTTGCGTTCCAGCATCGTAATTGCTTCCGCCTGCTCGACAAACTCCACATTCTTCGTGATGATCATGCTCTGATTCGTTGCGATCAGATCGCTGAACAGCGTATCACGACCGCTCCCCCGGGAGAGCCGCCGGAAGAAAATACAGCGTGCAAATTTGTCATTGAACATGAAATAATCGCGTTTGAATTCAAAGTAATCCGGACTGCACAGATGCTTTTCCGCCTGCCGTGCAAACTCTTCACGGGATACCGGAAACAGCTCCATATTCACATCGCAGAAAATGTCGGCAAGCAGCCGGATACGCGCATTCGCATTGAGCGCGACTGCCTCCGTGCCGAGCATTCCGAGATTGCGCAGCAGATTCCCTTCCAGCGCGAAAAAAAGCTGATTCGCCGCTTCAAGATTGATTGCAGCAACTGTGACTGAAACGAAAATGCGGCAGTGCCGTCCGTGCTGTCCCTCCTGCATTCTGTCACGGAGAATCCGGTTGAACTCTGTGCGTTCCTCGTCGAGACCGTCCGCGGCCTGTCTGAGAAGAAGATGCTGCTCAAATTCTTCGCGGTTGATCGCGGTATTGACAAGCGTGACCTGAAATGCTGCCTGACTGTCAAAGGCATTCAGCAGATTCTGGTAGTAAGTGACCAGTTCCTGCTGCTGCTCCCGCGGCAGCGCAGAATAATTGATATCCGGCACCTGATAAGTCTTGCTGTAAAGATTGACCGTCTCGCGCCCGACACGCACATTGCTGCGCAGGAGACAGACATAGTTGCTCACAAAGCATTCATACGGCATCGTATCAAACACCGTGCGCCTGACCTTGCGCCGCCTGACATGGTCGGATTTCAGTTTTGATTTTCTTTCGCCCGCTGTCCGTTCCCTGTCTATCTCCCGTGCTGTCTTTTTCATGCTGTCAGTCTTTTTTCTGAATCGCCGCACACTATCTGCCCGTCCTTTCGTATTCACCGGCTTCCCGCCGCTGCGTAATGATTGTTTTCTCCAGTATTTCTTCCTTCAGATTCACAAACAGATTGGTCTCAGTATCCTCATACACGCGCTTCTGCGGGAGAAATACAAACCGAAGGAAGATCCTGACATAATCCTCAAATCTGAGGTCCTGTATCGTAAGAAATCCCCAGCCCGCAAACGGCACGACAACAAGCATGACGAGCCAGATCAGAATATCGTTCGGAATATGCCCGCGCCCGAATACGCCGAGCGGCACACCGACCGCCAATGCGCCGATGATCGCCGCCAGCTGCCGGACGGACAGCCCGAAAATCAGTTTGGATTTGTATGCCCGTATTTCAGCGGGAATCTGAACCTCT
>JAILIG010000100.1 GCA_024695445.1 Oscillospiraceae bacterium | reverse complement strand
CTGATTCTGGCCGCCGCGGAGGGACTCCGGAAGCACCGCGCAAGTCACATCGTCCTGGATCCGGTCATGGTCGCCACGAGCGGCGCAAGGCTTATTTCGGCGGAGGCGGTCTCTGTCCTGACGGCACATCTGATGCCGCTCGCCGAGCTCATCACGCCGAATATTCCGGAGGCGGAGGTCCTGACCGGCCGGACCGTGCGCTCCGCGGCGGACATGGAGCGGGCGGCGGCGGCACTGCACGCGGCATACGGCTGCACGGTGCTGCTGAAGGGCGGCCACAGTGTCTCGGACGCGGACGACTGTCTCTGCGATGATACGGGCATCCGCTGGTTCCGCGGCAGACGCATCGACAATCCGAACACCCACGGAACGGGCTGCACGCTCTCCGCGGCCGTTGCGGCGAACCTCGCAAAGGGCTTTTCTCCGGCAGAGGCAGTCGGACGGGCGAAGCGGTATCTCTCCGGCGCGCTGGGCGCGATGCTCGCGCTCGGACACGGCAGCGGCCCGATCAATCATATGTTTGACCTGCAAAGTGAATTTATAAAGGAAAAGGAAGATCAGTCTCAATGAAACAGTATCACACACAAATGGAAGCTGCAAGAGCCGGCATCGTCACGCCGGAAATGCAGACCGTTGCAAAAAAGGAATCTATTGACGCAGAGGAGCTGCGGGCGCTTGTCGCAAAGGGCGAGGTCGCAATCCCCTGCAATGTGCTGCACAAGGCGATTTCACCGGAAGGCATCGGCACAAAAATGCGCACGAAGATCAATGTCAACCTCGGCATTTCCGGCGACGCCCAGAACTATGACACCGAGATGCAGAAGGTCGGACTTGCGCACAAATTCGGCGCAGAGGCCATCATGGATCTGAGCAATTACGGCAAGACCAACACCTTCCGCCGCTGGCTGACCGAACACTCCCCCGCCATGATCGGCACCGTCCCGATGTATGACGCGATCGGCTACCTCGAAAAGGATCTGGCAGACATCACCGCAGAGGATTTTCTGCGCGTGGTGCGGGCGCACGCGGAGGAGGGCGTCGATTTCATGACGATTCACGCGGGCATCAACCGCCGTGCCGTCGAGTCATTCCGGCGTGAGGGCAGAAAAATGAACATCGTTTCGCGGGGCGGTTCGCTGCTGTTCGCGTGGATGATGATGACCGGCAACGAGAATCCGTTTTACGAATTCTACGACAAGGTGCTGGACATTCTGTACGAATACGATGTGACAATCAGTCTCGGCGACGCCCTGCGGCCGGGCTGCATTGACGATGCGACGGACGCGGGACAGATTGCGGAGCTGATCGAGCTCGGACATCTCACGCAGCGCGCATGGGACAGAAATGTGCAGGTCATGGTCGAGGGACCGGGACACATGGCGATGAACGAGATTGCGGCGAACATGGCTTTGCAGAAACGGCTCTGCCACAATGCGCCGTTTTATGTGCTCGGCCCGCTGGTGACGGACATTTTCCCCGGCTATGACCACATCACTTCGGCCATCGGCGGCGCGATTGCGGCGGCAAACGGCGCAGACTTTCTCTGTTATGTCACGCCGGCGGAGCATCTGCGCCTGCCGGATCTCAGCGATGTCAAGGAGGGCATCATCGCAAGCAAAATCGCGGCCCACGCGGCCGACATCGCAAAGGGTGTCCCGCACGCCAGAGAGCGCGACAATGAAATGGCAGCGGCGCGGCACGCGGTGGATTGGGAGAAGATGTTTGCACTGGCCGCAGACGGCGAAAAGGCGCGGGCGTATTTTGAGAGCACGCCGCCGGCCGACCGGCATACCTGCTCGATGTGCGGAAAAATGTGTGCCGTGCGCACGACCAATCTGATTCTGGCAGGAGAAAAGGTGGAATTCTGCTCCGAACGCGGCGGCGCAAACTGATTTTCATGTCACGCGCCGCAGAGCGCGAAACTCTCCGGCCAAAAAAAGGGGGACGCCCTGAGACAGAGGGCGTCCCCCTTTCGTTTGCAGACAAGCGGTGTCTCCGATGATCTATGATGAGGCGCTGAGCAAACGCCGCTTCAGCAGTGCCAGATCAACCGCGTTCAGACTGCCGCTGCCGTCCAGATCGCCGGCCGTCCAGTTTTGCAGTGCAATCCGGTCCCGTCGCAGCCAGTGATACAGCGCCTCCGCATCGGCGATGCTGCATTCCCCGTCATCATTGAGATCGCCTGCCGTCACCGCCAGCAGCTTGCCGAAATCGCGTTCATACTGCGCGTTTTCTTCGTTTGCCGCTGCGTGATAGTAATGATTCCACGAAAAGAGGATGTGCCGCTTTGCACAATCCGTCGCCAGAACATCGGCCTTGAGGTCTGCCATGCCGAGCGGACGGTCAGAGCGGAAGGTCTCGTTGTTTACCCAGAAGGTCACGCGGTCACGCAGGACGCCGTGCAGCGCAGAGGCCCATTCAGACAGCGTGTCGGTGTCATACGCTCTGCCGGCGCCGTCCTGGTGCGCGATGATGTCCGTCTGCCGCAGCCCTGCGCGGTCTGCCAGCGCGCCCCAAAACGCCGCATATGCCGCGGCAGAGGAGAGATCCCGGTTGAAAAACGGGCTGATGAGCAGCGGCTTTTCCGGACAGACCGCCGCCACCGCATCCAGTGTCCCGCGGAGGTTCTCCGCAAGGATGTCCGCCGTTTTTCCGCCGTCCGTTCCCGCACAGGCAGCGTCAAAATTCCAGATTTCGTTGTTGTAGTAAAAGCCGGCGATCTGCGCACCGTAGTCTTCACCGTACAGCGCGGTCACCTCGCGGACGACC
The DNA here is from genome assembly GCA_024695445.1 of Oscillospiraceae bacterium. Classification (GTDB taxonomy): domain Bacteria; phylum Bacillota; class Clostridia; order Oscillospirales; family Ruminococcaceae; genus Firm-04. The sequence continues at coordinate 21,787 of JAILIG010000100.1, read as the reverse complement.
GCCCCGCAGGCAGCCGCATTTTCTGCGGACCACGCCGCAAACCCGTCATCCGGAACGCCCCAGCCGTAATTCCACCAGCGCGAATCGCTGACGGTTCCGATCCAGACCTGCATCCCGGTCTGCTTCGCCGCCGAGAGCGCATCGGAGAGTGCGTGTGCGTCTGCGGAGCCGGAAACGGCTTTGGCCGGGTACAGCGCATACGCCTCTGTGCACGCATATGCGGCGGGATCGGTTTTGGCCGCGGCGGAATCCGTCTGCCCGTAGGTCAGGTCAACGGCGGACTGCAGAATAACCGAACGGAAGCCGGCAGCCTTCATATCCTGCATTTCCTGCATCCACCGTTCGGGCGTCCAGCCGCGGCAGAGCCAGCCCTGCAAAAAGCTCGCTTCAAACAGCGGCATCGCGTGCGGATCCCCCTGTGATGCCGCAGAGGCCGGTGCGGTCAGCAGCAGCGCGGAAATCAGCGCAGCAGTCAGGCGTTTCATGCAGATCCTCCTTTCAGCGGACAGGCGGCTTTTTTCTCATTATACAACAGTTTTCCGCGGAATGCAAGCCCTCCGGCGCGGCCGATTCCCGCGTTTTCAAATCTGCATATTTTCCAGTAAAACTAAACAATATACCGCTTTTGGCCGATCAAAACCGGACGAAGTGCAGAACACTGCTGTCTGCTTTTCTCCAGATTTTTTCGATTTTATGAATTGACGGTTTCGCATTTCCCGTTGTAAAATAGAGTCAAAAGGGGGTATCATCATGCAGATACGATCATTTGCAGCGGCGCTGATTTCCGGCACACTGCTGCTGACCGGCATTCCCGCACCCGTTTCCGCAGCAGGAGAGATGCGGGAGCTGACGACCGCGGAGCTCGTGCGCGACATGGGCATCGGCATCAATCTCGGCAACACGCTGGAGGCCTGTCCGAGCTGGTATGAGGATGACTGGATCAAGCAGTGGAGCGAGGGCAAGCCGACCGACTACGAAACGGCGTGGGGCAGTCCGGTCATCACAAAGGAAATCATCGAGGGCATGGCAAAGGAGGGCTTCGGCGTCCTGCGCATCCCGGTCGCGTGGTCCAACATGATGGAACACGACGGCAGCTTCACCATCAGCGCGGACTATGACGCCCGCGTCCACGAGATCGTGGACATGACGCTCGCCGCCGGAATGTACGCGATCATCAACATCCACTGGGACGGCGGCTGGGTAAACAAATTCCCGGACGACACAGAGGGCAGTATGCAGCGCTTTACGCATATGTGGGAGCAGATCGCGGACAGCTTTTCCGGCTACGGCGTCCGTCTGATGTTTGAATCGCAGAACGAGGAGCTTGGCTGGGAGTCGATCTGGAACCCGTGGGGCGGCACCGAAGGAAAGGCGGAGTCCTACGCGCTCTGCAACCGGATCAATCAGGCCTTTGTCGATGTCATCCGCAGCTCCGGCGGAAACAATCCGAAGCGGCACCTGCTGATTTCCGGCTATAACACCGGCATCGACCGCACCTGCGACAGCCTGTTCCGGATGCCGGACGATCCTGCAAACCGCATGGCGGTTTCGGTTCACTATTATTCCCCTGCGGGCTTTGCCATTCTGGAGGAGGACGCAGACTGGGGCAAGGCCGTCCCGACATGGGGCAGCGAGCAGGACTACGCCTCTCTGCGCAGTGAAATGGCGATGATGAAGACGTATTTCACAGACCGAGGCATCCCGGTCATCATCGGGGAATACGGCTGCCCGACCAAAAACAAAGAGCCGGAGTCCGTCCGGCGGTTCCTCTCGGCAGTCTGTGAGGAGGCATACAAATGCGGGCACTGTCCCGTCATGTGGGCCACGCCCGGCGGACATTACAACCGTGAGACCTGTCAGCTGGAGGACCGGGAGCTGCAAAAGCTGCTCTACGGCATCGGCGGAAAGGAATTTCATCCGGCCGGACAGGAAACGGAGACGCTCCGGGGTGATCTGGACGGAGACGGCGCAGTCCGGATTGCGGATGCGGTTCTGCTGCAGCGGCATCTGCTCTGCATCGAGCCGCTGAAGGACGGGAAAGCCGATCTGGACGGAAACGGCAGCATCAATGTGATTGATTTCGTACTGCTGAAGCGGATCCTGACCGGCGTCGGCCGGTGACCGGCGCAGACGGCACCGTTTTGTTTTCCGCCGCCGGTTCGTCACACAGCAGCACCTGCTCCGACAAACTGAGCCGCTCCCCTTCTGACAGGAGAGCGGCTCTTTTCATGTTCTTTGATTCCCCGCGTTATGCGGAAATCGGGAGCTGCGGAACCGAACCGGCGAGGAACGACAGCAGTGCTGCAATGTCCTCGACCGTCAGATTGTCGTTCGTCGGGTCGTAGCAGTTGGAGTTCAGCTTGCCCCTTGCAGTGTTCGACACCGCGGGATCCTCCGCGCAGTAGCGCGCCAGCATGACCGCATCCGCGATCTGCACGATGCCGTTGCAGTCCACATCGCCGTACTTCACATCGTCGTGAACTTCCTCGGTGGTGGGATCGGTGCTCAGCGTTGTGGTCGTCGTGGTGGTGGTCGTCGTGTCCTTCTCGGTCGTGCCGGGCTCAATGATGACCGTACCGCCGTGATTGCCCTGACCTTTCGTGCCGCCGTCGAGGTTCGAGCCCTCCGTGTCGGCGTACTTGCTGTAATATTCGCTGAGCGAGATGCCCGTACCGTTGATGCCCAGCGGCGTCTTGTGGTCCAGACCGATGTACTTGCCGGAGCTCTGCGTCTGCCAGAGTGCCTTTTCCAGCAGCGCGTACTTCGACTCTTCCCAGCTGATCGTCGTGCCGTTGCTCTTGTCCGTCGTCGCGGCCAGACTGTAGGAGAAATCCTTCCACAGTCCGCCGGTATCGCCGGAGTTCGTGTTCAGGCACCAGAAGGTGTGGTTGATGTGGTTCTTGATCATGTAGTCGCGCAGCAGCGTCATCCACTTCTGGTTCTTGCCGCCGTCCATATGGCCGCCCCACTCACCGATCAGCAGCGGTGCGATGTTCTCCTCGTTGATGTATGCCCAGGTGTCTCTCCAGTAGTCGTCCAGCAGCGTCTCCTCGGTGAAGTTTCCGGCAAACCATGTCTGATCGTAGACCGAAGGGCCGTAGTCATGCGGCGAATAGACGATCTGCGAATTGCCGCTGCCGTTTAACTTGATCGGCCACTCTCTGACGCCGCGGAGATTGCCGCCCCACCATGCGGGGATGTACGGCGAATTGTCTCTGCGGTCGCCCATGCCCCAGTAGTCGCCCTCCATGGCGCCGCTCATCGACTGCTCGACGCCCTCGATGAGGATGAGCGCATTCGGATTGACCTTGAGGATTTCGTTGGCGCACTGTGTTGCGGCGTAGGCCCAGTTGTTCTCGTCCTTCGAGCCGTCCCACTTGGCAGCCGCGTCGCCCTCCTGGCCCTTGCCGTGCGGCTCATTCTCAAGGTCGAAGCCCAGCAGCGTGTCGTCATCCTTGTACTCGTTTGCCATCCAGACCAGCGAGTCGATCCACGACTTTGTCGTGACGCCGGCCTTGCCGTACCAGGTATTCCAGACATGGCCGGAGTTGTCGGCGTGCGGGCTGTGGACATCAATGAAGCACTTGATGCCGTACTTTTTGAGCTTCTTGAGGATGAGCTCCCAGGCGCGCTTGGTGTCGATCAGCGTTTTGCCGTCCGCCTCGACGAACTCATGGTTGATGTAGCCGTAGGTGCCGGCCTTTGTGACGGTGCCGTCCTCTCCGACCTGATCGGTCGGCGGATTGAACGCCGCCTGCATACCGCCGCCGGTGAGCTGCTTCGGCTCGCCGTTCATCCACTCGATCAGAAGCTCGGACGAGAACGGGAAGCGGATGATGTTGATGCCGCGGTCTGCCACCTCGCGGAGCAGATCGTCGCAGTCTGCGCTCCAGAGATAGTGTGCGCAGCGCTCGGAGCAGTTGAAGCCGAACCAGTTTGCACCGGTCAGCCAGACCTCATGGCCGTCCTTGTCGAACAGACGGCTGCCGACGGCGTGAAGCCAGTCGTCGTTTGTGTCATCGGCGGCATAGACCGTGTCGGTCAGCCGGAAGCTGTCTCCCGTCAGGCCGGCAGTGCCGGAAACCGCGATGATTGCTGCCAACCCGAATGACAGCAGGGACTTGGTTTTCATGGCGAATTCCCCCTCGTTTTATTTGCCGTGCGGGTACACGCACGGGATAGCAGACAGCGTCCCGCAGCCCTCTTCCCTGCGCGGAATGCTGTGCGAACCGGAATCCAGTGCAGTGCCGTGCCGCGCAGCCCTCTCAAAGCAGCGGCACGCCCTGCATTTCAGAATCAGAAGAAGCCGAAGCGCTTCTTCTCGTAAAACGGCTTTTCGGAATTGACCAGTGCCTTTGCACGGATCGAGGAAGCCGCAACACATTCGAGCGGCAGATCGGAATAGTCGGCGCAGCCTGCGCTGACCGTCTCACCGATTGCGTTCAGGTCGGCATTTTCGTCCGCTTCGAGTGCGATCAGCAGATAGCGCTCGCCGTTCTCGGTCTCCGGACGGATGTATGCCTTCTTGACGGCCTTCTGCTTTTTGAAGCAGGCCTTGAGCGCGTCGAGCAGGTCGTCGGTGACCGGAGAGGCCTCCGGCTCGCCGTCTGCCTCCGCAGCCTTTTTCGCTTCGAGATCCGCCATTGCCTGACGGATGACATCCTGCTGCGCCGCCTGAATCTCCTCTGCGGACGGGCCCTCCGGCTCGGTCACGGGACGCGGTGCGGGCGGAGTCGGAACATTCGTGATGTCGCCGCCGCGGTCGCCGATTGCGATGACCTGCGGACGGATCAGGCAGAGCGCGGAGCCGAACGGGTTGATGACAACGCCGCCGATCTTTTCATTGCTCTTGACAAACTGATAGATATCCATGAAGCTCATGGCGAGAATCTGGAAGGTCTCGCCGGGCTTGCGGTTTTTGCGCAGTTCGATTTCGTCCGTAAAAGCGGGCATAAACTGGTCGCCCTGCGGATTGGTCATAATCTGGAACGCGACACGCATCCGCACCTGCTCGCCGGGCTTGGCCTCTGAATCATCGGCGCGCTCCACAAGCGCGGGGATGAGGTATTTTGCTTCGATTGCAGCCTGTAAAAAGGCTTTTTCGTTTTCACGGTTGGTCAGGTCGAGCTTGAATTTTGCCATCGCGTCAACAAGAACCGGATTGGTAATGGGTTTCATCGGTTCGGGCATGAGTGATCCTCCTTCGGTGGTTGAAAAATACACTGCCGGCACGGCCGGTCAGAACGGGGGTGCTGTTATGGGTGCTACTTCTATTGTACCATAATCGGCGGGAAAAAGCAAGTCCCCCGCGAAAGATTATTTGGCGGAATGCGCGTCCTGCTCCGGCAGCAGCACGGGCGGATGCGCACCGCACACGGCCGCGGCATAATCGCGGGCGGAGCGGATGTCCAGCTCTGTCAGGATGCCGCCGGTGAAGTCTGCGCGGAAATGCGCATCGGAGCCGGATGTCTGCGGCAGAGAATAGCTTTCGGCGTACCACTTTGCCCTGTCGTTCTCCGCGGGATCGGCATTTCCGCCGTTATAGACCTCGACGGCATCGACGGCAGCCGGCAGCAGCCGGATCGCCTCGATATAATCCGCCTGCCGGAACGGATGCGCATGGACGATGAACGCGCCCGCATCCCGCACAAGCTGCAGATATCCGGGCGCGGAGAGCGTCACGGTTTCCGGATGTGCAAGGAGCCATTCCGGAGAGAGCCCGTAGGTCAGGAAGTCGTTGCCGTTCCAGCTGTATTCCCAGCCGAACAGCACGGTGATGCCGAGATGCGAGCCTGTCTCCCGCGCACGGTCATAGCCGGCGCAGAACGCCCGTACCCAGTCCTCCCACGGCAGGCTCCGGTCAGGGCGCGTGTTGCCGTGATAAAAATGGTCTGTGATAAAAATGCCGTCATACCCCGCAGCGGCCGCTCCGCGCACCATGTCCGCGGCAGACGACCGCCCGCACGCACTGCCCTCTGCGGTGTGCGCATGGGTTTCCCAGCGGTAAAGCGCCATGATTATTCCTTCGTCTTGATGGAGGCGGCGAGCTTCGGCGCGACGACGACAGCCACCAGCGTCAAAATGAGCTGAAGGACATTGATGTTCATGTGCAGGCCGAAGCTGAACTGCAGAACATGAAGGTCGAACGACTTGGTATCAAAGCCGAAGTTGACAGCATAGCCGAGCCACGAGATGTAGGAGTTGATGCTTCTGGCTGCCAGCTCTCCGAGAAATGCGCCCGTCACAATCGCAAGCGCAACGCATAAAAACAGTGTCAGCTTAAATTTCATGATGTGTGCTTCCTTTCCTTTTTACATTCCTTGAAAAATCTGTCTTTGTCCCGAAGAACGCGCATCAGCGGCCGGTCGAGCCGAAGCCGCCCGCGCCGCGCTCGGTGTCGGGAAGCGTGTCCGCCTCTGCGACCTCCGCCATCAGCACCGGCACAACGATGAGCTGCGCAATCCGCATCCCCGGCGTCACGGTGAACGCGGTCCCGCTCTGGTTGATGAGCGCCACGCGGATTTCCCCGCGGTAATCCGTATCGACGATGCCGACGCCGTTTGCCAACCCGATGCCGTGCTTGGCGGCAAGGCCGGAGCGTGCGCAGAGCATCAGCATGGCGTCCGTCGTATCGAGTGCGGCGGCAAGGCCGGTCGGGATCAGCCGGATCTCATGCGGCTCCAGGGTGATCTCCTCCGGAATGCACGCGGAGAGGTCCAGTCCCGCGCTGAACGGCGTGGCCCGCTGCGGAATCACGGCCGCATCGGAGAGCTTTTGGAAGGTGAGCTTCATGCTGCACCGCCTTTCTTCATGAGAATTACACTATATTATAGCACACCTGTCTGATTTTTGCAAGTGATTTCCGCAAAAAGCGGGTAAAAATGCAGAATTCTGCCGGGTTCTTTGCAAAAGGGGCTTGACAAATGTGCCGCAATCTGGTAAAATAGATGATGCGGCTCTGTCCGCCGGCGGAAAACCGCCCGTATCCTTGTCCGTCACATGAAAAAGGCGGGCTTTATCCAGAAGGAGGTGTATCAATTATGGCAAAGCTTTCTGCAAAGTATGAGCTGATGGTCGTCTTCAGCCTCGCAAAGGGCGAGGAGAACGCACAGGCACTCTGGGCAAAGTTCAAGGCGATGATCGAAGAAAATGCGGAGCTCGGCGAGATTGATGAGTGGGGTAAGCGCAAGCTGGCATACCCGATTCACTACGGTACCGCCAACTACGAGACCGACGGCTACTATGTTGTCGTGACCTTCTCCGCAAAGCCGGACTTCCCGGCAGAGCTCGACCGCGTCCTGCAGATCACGGACGGCGTGCTGCGCTCGATGATTACTGTTCAGGAGTAATCGCAAGTTATCCCAGAAGGAGGTTCGGTTTATGCTGAACAAGGTTATTCTGATGGGGCGTCTGACCCGTGACCCTGAGTTCCGCCAGACCCCCTCCGGCGTTCCGGTCTGCCGGTTCTCCATCGCCATCAACCGCCAGTTTGCAAACAAGCAGACCGGTGAGCGCGAGACCGATTTTATCGACTGCGATGCGTGGAGAAGCACCGCGGAATTTGTTTCCCGCTATTTCTCAAAGGGAAATATGATTCTCGTGGAAGGACAGCTCCGGAACAACAATTATACCGATAACAACGGTGTCAAGCATTACAGTATGCGTGTAATGGTTGACAATGTGAGCTTCTGTGAATCCAAGGGCAGCGCACAGGGCGGCGGCGACTATGCCGGCGGCCAGCAGGGCGGCTACAGCCAGCAGGGCTACGGGCAGCAGGGCGGTTATCAGCAGAGTGCGCCGCAGCAGGGCGGCTGGCAGCAGCCCGCTCCGCAGCAGCATCCGGCTCCGCAGGCTCCCGCACAGGATTCGCTCAACATCGGTGATATCGGCGAATTTGAAGAAATCTTAAGCGACGGAGAAGTTCCGTTCTGACCAAAGCTGATTTCCTGAAAAGGAGGGAAATGTATCATGCCTATGGATCATGAGAGACCGCAGCGCGGCGCAAAGAGACCGCGCAGAAAGGTTTGCATGTTCTGCGTTGACAAGATCAAGGTGATCGACTACAAGGACATCAACCGTCTGAAGAAGTGCACCACCGAGCGCGCAAAGATTCTGCCGCGCCGCGTGACCGGCACCTGTGCATTCCACCAGCGTGCCCTGACCACCGCGATCAAGCGTGCAAGATATATGGCTCTGATGCCGTATTCTGCAGACTGATTATCCGCAGCCAAAAGAGCTCTGTCACTGACAGGGCTCTTTTTTTGCGCCGGCAGTCCTCCCCCGGTGACAGCCGGAACGGAACCCGCCGGCCGGGAATGCCGCACAGCAAAAAAGTTCACTCCAAAGGCTTGACAAAGCTGTCTGAATGTGATATAATATATAGGTAGTTTTGCTGCGGAGGCATAGCTCAGCTGGTTAGAGCGCACGGTTCACATCCGTGAGGTCGCGGGTTCGAGTCCCCCTGTCTCCACTTTTGTGAAATGTCCTAAATACGCGTTTTCTGCGTATCTAGGGCATTTTTCTTATTTCTGAGCGGAAATGATTTTCCGGAAAAAGCAGTCAATTTCCGTATTTTGGGGGTCATTTTCGGGGCAAGTGCACACGAAAGTGCACACGAAATTTCTTGTTTTTTACACCCGCTGTACTACGGGATTGCCGTCCAGCCGGCGGTTTCTGAATGGAGATACAGTTCTGGCAGAATGTTCGTGTGCACACGAAAGCAGGCAAAATCCTCATCTTGTGCATTTTGACGTTTTGGAATACAATATCAGAGGACGCCCGTACGGGCGCCCTCTTTGCGTTTATCCTTTTCCAGCAGCTGATGCAGTGCTGTTACATCTGACAGTATCAGCATCCAGAATTTTCGGATTTATCCATTGGATTATATCATGTTTGCGTAGGACTGTCAATCGGAGTCCTCAACAATTTAGAGGATGCTTTAATTCTGGAAAAACGTGTTTCCGGCTCTGAATTTGCGAGGAAAAATGTTTGGAAAAGTGCGATTTTGGCTTGATTATTTCATGGAATTGTGTTATACTATTATCAAAACACGGAGAGGAGCGGTCATATGCTGCAAAGAAAAATCACAGAGCGCATCGAGGCGTTTTACAGGAATCATCCGCAGAAAGCGCTGATGATCATCGGCGCCCGTCAGGTCGGTAAATCCTATATCATTGAAGACTACGCAAAGAAGCACTATCAAAGCGTCATAAAAGTCGATCTGATTGAGAACCCGGATTATGTCTCGCTGTTCTCCAAGGCAAAGAATGCAGAGGAGATCCTGCTCCGCCTTTCCGCACTGTTCGGTGACCGGATGATTCCCGGAAAAACAATGATTTTCTTTGACGAAGTGCAGGAATGCCGGGAGCTCATCACGCAGATCAAGTATCTCGTGCAGGACGGAACCTATGACTATATTCTCAGCGGCTCGCTCCTCGGGACGGTTTTCAAGGATATTGTATCCGTTCCGGTCGGTTATATGGATATCATCGAGATGTATCCGCTGGATTTTGAAGAATTTGCTTCTGCGAACGGTGTCGGGAGCAAGGTCATTGACGCGCTTCGGAATTCCTTTGAAAAGAAGCAGCCGGTCGATTCTTTCCTGCATGAACGGATGATGTCTTTGTTCGAGCTGTATCTGATCGTCGGCGGAATGCCTGCTGCGGTTTCGGCGTATCTGGAAACGAAGAATCTCCGCAAGGTCGCGGAGGAGCAGAGCGCGATCATCAGACTGTACCGGCGGGACATCTCCAAATACGATGAAAACGACCGCCTGTATCTGAACGAGATCTTTGACCTGATTCCCAGCGAACTGAATGCGAAAAATAAGCGGTTTATTCTGAAAAGCCTGAATGAGCACGCCCGATTTGATAAGTACTATGACAGTTTTCTGTGGCTGAAAAACGCCGGTGTTGCGATCCCAGCGAATGTCGTCGATGAACCGCAGGTACCGCTGGTACTGTCAAAGAATCAGAACCTGTTCAAGCTGTTCTCCAATGATGTCGGTCTGCTGGCTGAACAGTACGGCAATGAAATCCAGCTCAGGATTTTGCAGCATGAAACGGCGATGAATTTCGGCGCGATCTACGAAAATGTCGCTGCCGAGGAACTGACGGCACACGGTTACGCGATTTATTATTACAACAGCAAAAAGTTCGGTGAAATCGACTTTGTGATTGAAGAAAACGGAAAAGTCATTCTGATCGAAATCAAGTCCGGAAAAGATTACTACCGCCATAATGCCATGGATCATGTGCTGAATCATGAGCCTTACGGCATAGAGAACGGATATGTATTCTGCAGCGGAAATGTCGAATGTGCAGGAAAGGTCACCTACTATCCGATCTATATGCTGATGTTTCTGCAAAAAAAGGAACTGCCCGCTGAGATCATGTATGATGCAGATTTCTCCGATCTGAACAGCCTGGTTTAAGTGTAAGGTCATGTCAAAAAACACGCTGCCGCCCGTTTATTCGGGCAGCAGCGTGTTTTCGTATTATTCCTTTTCCGCATCCTGCGGGGGTTCTTTCTCTTCGAGAATCGCGTTGAAGAAGCCGTCGATCTGTTCATCGACCCGCCTGCGTTCTTCCGAAAATGTATGCTGATAAACCGCCTTGAGAGTGGAATTCGTAGCCCAGCCGCCGCGTTCCATTGCGTACTTGTCCGGAATGCCAAGCGCCAGCATGACCGAGGCATTGAGATGTCGGAGATCATGGAAAGTAAGCTGATAACCGTTAGCTTCCGCCAGTTTTTTCAAGTGCTTGCGGATGATCTGGTAATTGCACGGGACGATAAAATCCGTGTCCTGTTCATGCGGAACCGCTTCGATCAGCCTGATCAGATACGCCGGAAGGACAAGCTGCCGCGTGGAACTGAAGGTCTTGTTCACATCCCGGACAACATCCGCGCCGCCGATGTAAAGCTTACTGCGCCGGACAGTCAGCACGCCGTCCTGCAGGTCGCCGAACTGAAGTCCGCGGACCTCACTCACGCGTAGGCTCAGCCAAAGCGCAAGGAGACAGGGCAGCTCGATATCCGTACCGCGAACCATCGCGATGACCTGTGCCGCGGTCGGAAGGTTCTTGATTCGCGGCTTTTTCGGCGGCAGCGTAACACTTAGGTTGAGGTGGACACCGTACAGCTTCAAGGCTGTGACGATCAGGTTCTTTGCTTCGGAAATCGTCTTGCGACCGACTGTCAGTGCGTCCTCGTTGATTGCTTTCTGCACATCAAAGCTGGTCAGTTCGTGGATGTCGATACTCATAATCGAAGGAAAACGACGGCTCAGGATTCCATCATAACCTCTGATAGTAGAGGGGGAGAGAACGTTTCTCTTGAGATCAATATACCCTCGGAGCGCTTGCGCAACTGTAAAATGTGTCGCGTCATATTCTGCCTGCGCAATATACTCGGCAGCGAGCCGCTCCGCTTCCCATCTCGTCGGTGCCGTAATTGATTTTCGAGTGCGGTTTCCATCCGCATCTGTGACATAAAATTGCGCTCTCCAGCTGCCGGAGGGCAGCTGTTGCAATGTTGCCATAGTATCAGGCTCCTTTTTAAATGTAATAAACTGGGGGAGAGAGTAGCTCTCTCCCCCGTGGGTTCAGGATTTCAGCAAGGATTCTGCGTCCGTTCCGAAGTTGCTTAGAAGACGCTCCAACTGCCGAATGGTAATCGCGGAGGGGTCTCGCCGATAGTTTTGCAGAGTTCTGGATGTGATACCGAGTGCTTCGCAAAGCTGGGTATCAGTGATGCCGAGCAGATATTGTTGTCGGACTATATTGCCCCAGATCAGCCGCCCGAGATTTGGCATCTGACGACGCGGTGTCTCATTGCTCCGTTTCATCATCTTTCCCTCCTGTTCCTGCGGCATCTTGACTTTCTGAAACATCTGTGATATGATTGGAAGTAGAAGTCGGCTTTTCTTCGAAACAGCAAACCTTTCCGCGCAGCGTAGCAGGGGTGTTGCGGTTCTGTCTTGTGCTGTAAAAGCTGCCCTTCATGATTGCCTCGCCGCGAAGCATACTGTCGAGCGCCTCTGTCTCTTCCTTCCGAAGATTCAGCTCTTCAGCAACAGCTTTTTTCGAATTCTGGGTCGGACGGAAGAACACTTGCATGCCGGCCTTGCCCACAGCGCTTCCGAGCTCAGTGTTGCGGCCATAAAAGTCCTGCGTGGCGATACAGACTGACAGGCGTGAGCTCCTGCCTTCCTTCAACAGCTTCCGCAACGGGCTGTTTTCGGCAAAATTTTGGTTTTGCGCCTCGTCGACGATAAGGTCGAGCGGCACATCCTTGTTTTGAAGCTTGAAATTATGCAGCGAGGCAAAAAGCATGTCAAAAAGCTGATGACCTTTCGCGGCGAATGACGGGTCTGTCCGAAGCACCAGAACAGTGCCTTGACTCAGCACATCGCTCCACCCGCTGTTCTTCATTCCGTACTCGGCGATCTCCTCAAACAGCGGTTTGATGCGGCTGCGAAGGCTTTCGTAGGTGGTTCCCTCTTCGTCCAACATTGCCAGAATATCGTCCGGGCGGATTGGCTCGCGCTCGTCGAGCACCTCAAGCAAATCCGATAGAACTTGGCGAAGTGTATTCGACTGAGAAATGCTCAAGGAGCCGATGCCAGCAGTCAGAATTCCAAACAGGATGTTCACCTGAGTACTCTTACGGATGTTGCGGTCGACCCAGAAAAGGTTCACCGGGATACCCTGTGATTCGATGTCATAGAAGATGAAATGCTCGTCAACGAAACGCTTAGGAAGATTTCGGCAGAGGGCCTCATGTGGAAAGGAATCATTCCCGTCAAAGATAATGCTCCAGTGACCGAGCACACTGCACTGTCCTGCCCGCTGGCAAAGCCAGAACGTTTTGCCTGCACCGCTCTGTCCGGTTACAAGGATATGCGCGTTTTCAACATCGTGCCAGCAGATTCGCTGACCCGCGATCAAACCGGCACCATTTGTCAGCAGCAGAATGAAGTCATGCTGTGGAACGGAAGCGGAACGAATCCAGAATTCAGCAGAATCAGGGTTTTTCAGGGCGTGCAGAACATCATCATCAAGGATTTCCGCGTCGATATCATAAAGATACAGGCGCAGAGGCTTTCCGTCAAGATCGTGTGTTTGAAAAGGGTGCGTGTCGCCGTCGGTTGCGTTGATCAGATCATTGGCCTTCAGCGCTCTGATCAGACTGCGTTGGCTGTCTGTGGCGTTCACCCCAGACAGAGCCTCATCCAGAATTACATCGCTGATCTGGAGCCGATTTCCATCGACGAAAACATTTTTCTTGCTAGGATCAATGCGCATTCCTCTTCGTTTCCGTAGGACTGTGTAATCGCCGTTCCGGATGTGCGAGCTTAAACTCTCAGCCCATTCGCTGATGATGGCCTGATCTGCCGTTTGAATCAAGTCGCTCTTAATGTTGAGATCGTTGAGAAACAACCTTATCTCCTCAGAGGTCAGCGTTTCGACATGAAGAAATTTGCTCATAAATATCGCAGTCACGCACAGCATATTGACAGCTTGTCCACACCCAGCTTGGTTGCGGTCGGATTCTGTTTCGCAGCTTCGAATCTGCCTCCCGATCTCCTTAAAAAACTCTCGTACTTCATTGGCTCTGGACTCAACGACTTCTACGACGGTTCGTTCCATCGCTTTGGTCAAGCGGTGCAGATAATCACAATCCACATCCACTGCGACATCATCAAACCCAAGTGTGAGGAGTTTTCCTTCAGAGATTCTTCGCGCAGCAAAAACTGCGTGTTTTGAGATAATGGCAAAAATAGTGCGTCCGTACCGTTCACTGCCAGAAAAGGCAGCAACATTTTTCATAAGAAATCGAAGCATCTTCTCGGTTTTTTCGACTTCATCTGCGAAGCAATTGTCACTGAACAGTGCAACCGCATCCCACAGAGACGAGAGATATAGCGCTGCTTCTTCCTCTTTACGTTCCAGATTGAGGATTGGGCAAAGCTTTTCATCAAACATGCAAAGCATCGCTCGAAGCTGATCTGCATTCACTCCGATAGAAGGCCTCAAAACCATAGTGAAATCTGGGAATAGATGCGCCTCCATGAAAAAGAATAGCAGCAGACTGGCAACTACAGTCAATCCAAGCAGCATGAGTTTGGGATGTGATCCGTATAGTGCGGTCCATTCCCGAAGAACATCATGACAATCTGAAAGCGATATCAGAGTCCGGTTCTTCAGCGCTTCTGACATAATCTCGTCTGCAATTTGCGCGTTGTCTGGTCTACGGGCAAACCTCACCTTTCCTTCACTGTCTAGCATGAAGCCATGGTGCGGAAAGAGAGTCATTGTGCTCGTTGGCATGCTTCGGATTATGTACCAGATGAGCTCATCCACCAGACTAGGGGGAATCTTCGGAAAAATGCAAAGATCTGAAAAATGCCGTCTGTACCGGCGGTTTCGGTGGTCGCAGACGGGAATGACCGCAAACTGCTCATCAGGCGAATTGTATCGCACGAGTAGATAGCGCAGCTGACCTGAAACGGCGTCGATGACATTGATAACTGCAGTAACGATGAGGCCCTGCACAAGCGGCTTTCGTTTGCGCGGCTGTCCGTTCGTAAAGCTGTCAATACACCAACAGTTGCTGAACGAGTCAAACACAAATCGATGATGTGACTCGGTTTGCGGCGGCATCGGTTGACAGATGTCGCGTCGGCTCTCGGAAAAGAGCGGCGGCATAGGCGGTATTCCTGCCCCAGGCGGAACCGCGCCGGGAAAGCCACCAAATCCTTGTTGCCAATCAGGGGTAGAATTAAAGGAACTCATGATATTATCCTCCGTGTTGAAATGTGGTTGGGGGAAAATAAAGGTAATACAGGAATTACGCAGACAAAACCGCATAAAAACTCGGACTTTTCAGAAGCTTTGAAGGAGTGTTCCTGTTTTGACCTACATTTTCCGACGGAAATCAGCGGTCGATCGCCCCGCTTTGTCACATCATACATCATTTGACATTGCAGATCTTGACATGACAAGGCAAACAAGTCAAAGGAGGCACAGTTATGACGATCCGTGAGTTTATCAATGCGCTTTGCAAGGTGGAGCAATGCAACTATTCTCTTGATTACGCGAAAGAAGTTCTGAGGGCGGCAACAGATTATGATCCCGTTTTTTCTGAAAACCTTGATGCAATGGATGAATCGATAATCAGAAGCTACCTTCGCAAAGATCGAAACCTGTCAGTTGACCTTGCACATGAAATCAGATATGCGAGCGATGAGTCGATTTCGAATGATGAATACGATCCTGACTGTGATATCTATATGCCAAAGCGCGACCTTTTTGGCAACATGCAAGTATTCCTGCTAGATATGCTGTGCAAAGAAGGCGCCCGCAGCAGGGCATGCACAGCTTTCGAACCATGGCGCTCGGACATCAGCGAGCAAAATGCCGTTGATGTGATAGCGAATTTGTTTGAGCAATTGATTGACGATATTCTGAAAGGAGCTCCGCCAAAGCCCCAAAATAACGTCTCTGTGAAGGACAGAAATGAAATTCGAAAACTCATAGTGGATATTCGTCTGTCAATGGATTCGCTTATTGAAAATGCGGGTGGTATGCTTTGGGGTTCTGAAGAAGGAAAAGCGCACTCTAAAGCAGATTTTGATACTGACTACAAGACGTTCCGCGAACTGAACCAGTATTTGTCGGATTATGCGACCATTTATCCGGATAAACTTGAAATTATCAACGAAGCGCTTCTATTATCGAAACTGCTGGACTTTTCTGTGAAGCTTCAAGTTCGGGAAGGCACAGTCTGCTTAGTTCAAGACCCACGCATCGAAGAATACCGTCGGTATTTGAACAAAATCATCTGCATCATTTTCAACAAGCCGTGCCCAAATTAATAAAATAAGCGTCGGTCAAAACGGCACCTTACGATTCAAGGGAGGTGCCAGTTTTGACATATACTATAATAGCCAGGTGCCCTACAACTCGTTCAGCGAAAGGCAATTATAATGTATTCCGATTTCGGATAAGTGTTTGTGTCACTATAAATAGAATGCCGAAATCGGCATTCTATATTGACATTCATTTCAGGATATGCTATAATACAGAAAACAGAGCGAGGTGATTGCTATGGTTCAAAGAACAGAATATCTTGAGCGCCTGAAGGTCTGGCGTGAAGAACAGGTCATCAAGGTCGTGACCGGAATCAGACGATGCGGAAAATCTACATTGCTCTGTCAATACCGCGATGAACTGCTCAGTGCCGGTGTCTCACCGGAGCAGATCATATTCCTGAACTTTGAAGAGCTGGAAAACGAGGAACTACAGGATTATCACAAACTGTACAGCTATATCACAGAAAGACTGGATCCAAATCGGTTCACATATATCTTCCTCGATGAGATCCAAAAGGTTGAGGGGTTTGAGAAGGTCGTTGACAGCCTGTATGTCAAGGAACGGACAGACATCTATATCACCGGCTCGAATGCGTATCTGCTTTCTGGTGAGCTCGCGACCTTACTGTCCGGCAGATATGTGGAGATATCCATGCTCCCGCTGTCGTTCGCGGAGTTTTCTTCACTCCGAAGCGGTGCGCCCGATGAAGTGTTCGCAGAATATATGCGTATCGGCGGGTTCCCGTATATCGCACAGATGGACGGTGCAAAGGAAAAAGCGGAAATGTATCTTGAGGGTATCTACAACACCATCATTGTCAAGGATATCGAAGAACGGCAGAAACGGCGCGAAACCGATCCGAACAAGCGGAAGATCTCTGATCTGACACTTCTGAAGAATATCGCCAAATTTCTGTCCGGTTCTGTCGGGAGTCCCATTTCCATTAAAAGCATCTCGGATTATATCACTTCGTCCGGCAGAAAGGTCAGCGCGAATACGATCAGCGATTATGTATCGGCACTGACAGAAGCGTTCGTCTTTTATCCGGCAGAACGGTATGACATCATCGGAAAGCAAACGCTGAAGATGAATCAGAAGCTTTATATCGTTGATCTCGGTATCCGGAATCACCTTCTGCCGCGCCGGAATTATGATCTCGGTTTCTCGCTGGAAAACATTGTTTTCTTTGAACTGCTCCGAAGAGGATGTAAGGTCAGCATCGGCAAGCTCGGCAACACCGAGGTCGATTATATTGCAGAGAAAGACAGCCGCCTGCACTATTATCAGGTCACTGCTTCACTGACAGATGAAAACACCTTCAACCGTGAGATCACACCGCTGAAGGCTTTGGCAGACAATTACCCCAAGACGATTCTCACGCTTGACCGCTTTTCTCTCGGCGACTATAACGGCATTGAAGTCGTCAACGCAGTTGACTGGCTGCTTGGAAATTCATGAATATTGAGCCGGCACCTTCCTTGAATTAGGAGGTGCCGGCTTTATCATCTGAACGAATGATACTATATATAATATACTCACAATTCCGCCAGCGCAAGTTCCGCACCATAGCTTTCCGGATCCAGCAGGAACGCTTCAATCTCGTCGTAGGAATATCCGGCATCCCGTAGTACCCGGATGTCCTCCGGATCGACCCCATAATAGCCGCTCAGCTCGAGCAACAGGAGATAATCCTCGTCATCGGAGCGGCTGTTTGCGAAAGGGTCAGTCCACGACCAACTATTATAGTACCCCCGAAAACCGTACCAGTGTTCATAAAAGTCATCCTGATGCATCGTGAACCGGTCACAGCTGATCGTCCCGTCCGGTGTGATCCGGAGCAATTCACCTTCGGAAACCGGAATCAGGTCAAAGGCCGGAAGCCGCAGGTGCAGACTCCGTAGTGCCTGCGTCAAAATCTCCTTCGTCGATGTATAGATGTAGAGGCATAACGACGGAATGTGGATCAGATACAACGGGGAATCACCTTTCACGAAATATAGATTATTCCGTTCATCCAGCACTGTAAAGGAGAATGAACCGCGAACCTGCTCAGCCATGAACCGGAGCGAATCGAAGCTTAGTTCCTGCTTTGATTCGATCAGCTGGACTGCAATGAAGCTGTCGGTCTCGACCGGTGTATCCGGAAGATGCCGCTCCCGCCTGAGCATCCTGTCGTTATAGATCACCCCGTTGTGCGCTAGCGCAAAGCCCGTTCCGGCATGACCGTGGAACGGATGATTGTTCTGGTTGTGCTTCTGATCGCCCTGTGTCGTCAGGCGAGTGTGCCCCATGACTGCAACTGTGCCGTGCGGAATATGGAAGTGCAGCTTGTGCGCCGGCTTCGGGCGCTTGAAGATCCGCATCCGGTCATCATGGTTATATGCGATTCCCGCAGCATGATTACCGCGGACTTCGGAAGCATTCGCCAGTGCCTGCACCAGCTTCTGCAAAGTCCTCCATGAGACTTTCTTCCCGTAGTTCAAGAATCCGAATAATGCGCACATATCAATCCCTCCGGTTCCATGTTGTGTTGTTGTCCGGTTCTGTCAGTTTCAGAATGATCCGGATGATGAATCCGATTGCCGTTAAGATTCCCCAGATCTTTCCGACAGAGCCGCTCCCAGGCGGCTGCGGATTGATTGCTTTCATGAAGTGTTTCATATATCGTCCTCCTCCTTTTCGATTTCTTCATTGATGTAAAGCCGGCGTTCTTTCAGATATTGGATTAGCTCCGGTTCTGTGACCGTCATAACAAAGTCGCGCCACGATTGAGATGCAATCTCTTCCTCGGACATAAAAAGAGCCGAATCACAGATGTGGTTCACCAGCTGCAAGGTCGCAAGGAGTGTGTTTAGCTTCAAAGTCCCGCGAAACAGACGAAATTCCACGGTGTGGTACGGGCAAAGGTTTATCGCGGCATATCTTCCGGTGTTGCCTTTTTTCGCCTTATCCATGATCAGCTTTCCGGTCTTCTCCATACCGTATCGCGCAGCCCAACGATCCATGCTGTGCGGACTGCGGCGGGAGAAGATGAAGAGCTCATTCCAATGAAGTTCAACGAAAAACAGCAGCCGTTCTATGACCTGCTCCTGTTCTTCACGCGTCTCCCCGAACGCCGTGCGGTTGATGTGCACATGAAGTCCGCACGTCGAAGTCATGTGAGACTTATAGTGCAGACTGATTGCCCTTTGCAGAACCGCATCCCACGGCATCTGATCCATGTGATAGTCCAGCGTCATGGGGTGTGTCACGATCTCGAAACCGTCATCCAGACTGCCGTCACTCTTGCAGTAGATGTGTTCATGGCGAGAGTTCGCCATGTCTTTGATTTGCCGAGCTGACGCCTCATCTTTTCCGCCGTAATCGATCTCCAGCTCGACACCGAAGAAACGATTGCCGTCTCCGTAGAAGACTGGTTCCGGTTTATAGCCATACTCCTCAATTTCAGTGTCGATACGATCATAGCAGCTTTCGCAATACGGGTAGTCGTTGTGCCACAGAACATCGTTGTCATGCAGAATACGTCCGCAGTCTTCGCAGCGGCGGTAGTGATCATCGAAACAGGTGGAACAGAGCGTCGTGTGATCATCGGTGACAGCGTCATCCGCCCAGATTGTTTCGCCGCAGTGGTCGCATTCTACGGTGTGCTGTTCAGCACAGTCGTCACAGATCAGTTCGTCGTCGATCTCGGTGCTCTCGTTTTCGCCCAATACGCAGCCACACATCGAGCAAACTCGTTCAATTCGCATTTGCATTTCCTCCTAAAAACACAAAATGCCCCGCCGATTGGCGGGGCTCAGTACTCTTCTGCCAGAAGCATCGTACAGTGGTCGCTGTCATCGATGACATAGACCTTCGCGGTAATGGGATCGTCAGAAGGAACCACAAGTACTTTCTTGTACTCCGGTTCCTCTGATGTGTGAATGATTCGCTGCATTTCGCCGAACGGGGACAGGCTGAACACCTGAAGATAGTCCCGCTCAGGCGGCAGCAGGTCGATCAGGTTCCAGAGCAAGGACTGCAGACGGAGCGGTATGGATTCATCCACACCTCGTGTGAGATAACGGGGATTATCGAACATAGATAAGGTCTCCTTCCATATAAAATAGAAGGGAGCGGCTTACCGCCGCCCTTCTTCACATTAATAATATATATTTATAAAATGAAAATAATAGAAAAAGCCGGCGCGAAGCCGGCATAAAACGCTTATAATAAACGCAGCAGGACATATCCGCAACAATCCGCTTGACACGAAAATGGCTGGATGATATAATGACATTGTCTGCACGCTGAATCTGTTCCGGTACGCTGCAGAAACAGGTATATGTTTCCTGTTTTCTGCTGAACAGTATCAGCAAAACAATACTGCAAACAAAAGGAGAATGATGATGAAAAAGCGATTTAGCGCGTTGATTCTGACATTCATGAGTTTGTTCCTGACATGTTTTCTGACCGGCCTGCCTGCAGAAGCAGCTGAACAGGCAGAAGCCTCCGGCGTCGAAGTATCGGTCTCATCGGACAAGGAAGAATACGCCGCGGCGGAGGACGCACAGATCAGTTTTTCGATTCGCAATACCAACGAGACGGATCTGGACGGCGTGAACTGGAAGCTGCATCTGCCCGACGGTCTTTCCGCGAAAAACGGCAGCCTCTCCGGCGAGAATCTCCGGATCCGCGCCGGCGAAAGCTATGAGGGCAGCGTTTCCGTGGAACTCGCAACACCTGACACCACCGAAGCAGTCACGGATACGTCAGAATCCGCTTCTGCTGACGGCACGACAACTGCTCCTGCTGTCAAAGCAGGCGAAACCGCATCGACTTTCGGTTTATTCGGCATCATTGCCGGTGCGGCTGCGCTGCTCTGGATTACACGGAAAAAGAGCAGAAAGCTGTTCGGCATTTTCAGCGTCTTTTTCTGCGCGGGACTGATCGCCGTTTCCGCGCCGTCGCGCACCTTTGCGGTGGATGAAGAACGCGTTTCTATTGATGCGGAAAAGACTGTGAAGATCGACGGCACGAGCTATACGATCAAGCTCAGTGTCACGGCGGACGCGCTTCAGGAAGCCGCGAATCCTGGCGATTTTTACGCATGGGCGGAATACAGCAAGGATAATAACGCGATCACTGTCAAATGGCAGGCGCAGGAAAATGCGTCCGGCTATCAGGTGTTTGACAAGGCGGATCCGGAGACCGCGCTGGCAGAGGTCAAAGACAAAACTGAGTATTTCTGTCCGCTGGATGAAACCGCAAAGGCAAAATACACCTTCTATGTGGAAGCTGAAACTGCTGACGGAAAAAAGACCGTTTCCAACGATGTGACGCTCAGACGCAACAGCGACAGTTCCTATACTTTCTCTGACATTGACAGTGACCGCGACGGTCTGGATGATCTGGACGAGATCAGCCGCAAGACCGACCGTCTGAATCCCGATACCGACGGAGACGGGATGAAGGACGGCTACGAAGTCGGTCTGGCGAGCACCGACCCGCTGGTTGCCGACACGGACGAAAACGGCACGCCGGACGGTGAAGAGGATTTCGACGGCGACGGCATCCCGACACAGAAGGAGGGACAGCTCCGCACGAATCCGTATGCCGCTGATACCGATGAAGACGGCTTCTCTGACGGCTACGAAACGGAAAACGGTATGGATCCGGTCATTGCAGATCAAATCGTGATCGATGACAAAAAAGCTGCCGCCGTGAAGGATTATACTCTGACAGATCTTGAAGCCCTCAACGAGAACGAGGAATACCCGCTGGAGATCTTTTACAACGATGACAAATTCATCGAGCGCATCAACGGCATCTACACAACGGAGAAGATTCTGAATGCGCAGGATGCGCTGTATTCTCTCTATCACATCAAGAGCCTGCTCGGCATGGAGGATCCGGCGACAGAGCTGAAATTC
>JAILIG010000039.1 GCA_024695445.1 Oscillospiraceae bacterium | reverse complement strand
GTTTATCAGCAAATGGCGGAGAGCTTCCGGAACCTGCAATTTGATATTCGGTTTCCGAAAAGCGCCGGCGTGCCCTATGAAGATGTGCAGCAGGCCGTCCTGACTTATTTTCAGTACGATCCGGAGCTGTTTTACATCTGCTCGGATATGTTGGCACAGCAGTCTGCAAACGGCGATACGGTCATCGAGATGAAGCTGCTGATCCCCGGCATGGCCGAGCCGCAGCCCGTGAATGAAGAAACCGTTGCCCGTCTGCGCGAATGCAAAAAGGCACTGGACGACAAGGCGGACGCCATTCTGGCGGGAATGCCGCCCACTGCCGACACGGACTACGCAAAATCTCTGTATCTGCACGATTATGTGGCAACGCACACCCGATATGAATTCTCCATGGATGCATCCGGACGGAAGACACAGGATGACCAGACTGCATACGGTGCGCTGGTCATGGGAGAAGCGATCTGCCACGGCTTCGCAAATGCCTACGCCCTGCTGCTGCGCCGTGCCGGCATTCCCGCATGGATCATCACCGGATTTACCGGCGGCGACGGACACGCATGGGTGCTGCAATGGATGGACGGCGATTGCGTCTACACGGATCCGACCTGGGACAACTCCTGGACATTTCCGACCAATCACAGCTTCTTTGCGCTGTCGCTGGAGGAAATGTCCCTGACGCACAATCCCCCGAACGACTGCTATCTGCGGAATCTCCCCGCCTGCGGACACAGCGGTCACACCTACATATCAAAGGGCGATGTCAGCGCAAACGGAACGGTCAGCCTCGCGGACGCCATACTGCTGATGCGGCTGCTGGCAGAGGATTCTGCCGCGGTGCTCACGCAGCCCGGCCTGGAAAATGCCGACATGAACGGCGATCAGCAGCTTTCGGCGGCCGATCTCTCCGTGCTGCTGCGAAAGTTGTCACAGGGGAACTGGAATCCGCGCTGACGCAGAAAACGAGGCATTCGCAAAAGGGATGCCTCGTCAGCTTGTCGATCAACCCGCCGGGAGCCCAAACTAAAGTTTTTGGTCGAGCTTTTTTCAAAAAGCTTGCAGGGTTGAGGGGCAGCGCCCCTCATCGCGCTCCGCAGAGCGCGAAACACTCTGGACTTGATAAGAGCTCCGCAAGGGGGTGAATTGCCGCAGAGCGGCAAGAGGGGGACGCCCTGCGATAGAGGGCGTCCCCCTAAAAAGACGATGGTAACTTTTTCGACAGACTGACGAGGCATTCTCAATAGGGAATGCCTCGTTGTTTCCTGTTCAGATTCACGGGATGCTGCAAATGAATGCTTTGTCCCTGACCGTAAGCTTTGCCTGCTTTTTTTCTTCCTGATATTCGACTTTCAGATTTGCCTCCCCTGTTCCGTCAAAATCCAGTACAGAGAGAAAATATGTGTCGTCACCCTGCCGGAATTCATAGGAATAGGGCGCAGCCATACAGCTGAGCGCCTTTTCCCGGTATTGGTTCAGGTCAACATCCATCCCTTCCAGCCCGCGCATCAGAAACGAAAGGTAATAGTTTGTATCGCAGTTTACAAACTGAAATTCCGACTCTGTCAGCACGACAGCCTCCGCTTCTTCGCTCTGCTCCCCGTTCAGGTAATAGGTCCCGTAATGCGGAGCGGTCAGCTCCGGTGTGCCGCATCCGCAGAGCAGACACGGCAGCAGCAAAGAGACTGCCAACATCCCAATCAGCTTCTGTTTCTTCATCATAATACTCCTTCATAAGCCTCAGCCAATCGGCGTTTCCTCCCACGGTGCCGCGGAATCATCGCGCACGCCCGGCACCTTGAGGTCGTAGCCGTTGACCTCAATCACGGCGTCGTCCAGCTCGATGACCATGCAGTGGCGGCCGTTGATCTGGTCAAGCCGTACCTTGTCCTTCGCCTCGTTCTTGACATTGACGACGATTTCCGGCGTCCGGATGACCGTTTTCGGCGAAACCAGACGCTCCGGCTTCAGCGTTGTGCCGACGGTCTCCGCAAAGACCTCCTCGGTCCGCGTCAGACGCTCCTCCGGCACACCCGCCTCCGAAAGCATCCGGTGCAGAATTCTGCCCGTCACCTCGGTCGGCGCATCGTCGGTCTTGTTCTTTGCCACGATCTGCTCCAGCTTCTCGTTCACCGCCGTCACGGTCTCGTAGGTCAGGTCGTCGCCGAGCAGCGTGTCGAGCACCTGCTTCATGTCGTCCTGCTCCGCCTCAATCGTCGGCTCCACATCACATTCCAGAAATGTGTCAACGAGATTCTCGTTCGGTGCATTCGGCGTTTTCGTGTAGTAGAGCACATGGTGGACATCCGTTGCGCGGTCGGAGAACACCGGGAAGAAAAAGCCGTCCATCGGTGCCTTGCTGATGATCGCGTTCGGGTTTTCCAGCCGGAGAATCTCGTCGTCGGAATGATTGTAAACCAGCGTGCCCTCCGCCTTTTTGATCGGGCAGAGCGCACAGACCAGATACCGGAACACGCGGTCGGAGTTTTCCTCGTCCAGCTCGTCCATTTTATTCTTCCGCGGCGGATCGTACTGACAGTACGCCGCGAGAACCGCATACGGCTCGTCGGATTCCAGTGCGGACGCGAGCTTGCCCAGAAAATCGAGCGCAGCATCCTCCTGCTTCAGTCCGGATTTCAGTACCGCCGTCAGGAAGGTCTGCGCGCCGTCCTCGCCGTAGGCGTGATTGCGGAACGGCAGCTCCGTGCTCTGCTTGCCGAGGCTTGTGTTCAGCACGCGCTTCATCGTATCGTATAAAATCTGGCTCTCTGCGGTCGGGATCGACGAGGCATTCCGCAGACAGACGCCGCGGACATTCTGCTGCCCGTCGATGTACGCCGTCAGGACACGGTGCATGATAAAATATTTTGCTTCCGGGTTGAAATGATTCCGGATTTCACTCAGTTCTTTACGGTTCATCTCTGCTCCTCTCTTTCACGGGACAAAAAAAGACTGCCGCCCTGCAAACCGGCGGCAGTCCGGCGGACTGGATTATTTGCTGAGATGTGCATTCAGCTTTGCGACCAGCTCATCTGCGCTGACGCCGTGAACCGCACAGGCCTGCTCAATCGACTCGCCGCGCGAGGCCGGGCAGCCGAGGCAGTGCATTCCCATCTCAAGGAAGAAGGGTGCGGTCGAAGGATCGGTATCGAGGATTTCGCCGATCACGGTATCTTTTGTGATTTCCATAGCAAGCATTCCTTTCATTAAGAAAGCCGGGCACGATCAAAACCGTGCCCAGCCTTGTAATCAGATTACTCCTGATTCTTCATCTGTGCATAGCACTCGCTGCAGTAAACCGCACGATCCTCCTTCGGACGGAACGGCACTCTTGCCTCACGGCCGCAGTTTGCACAAACAGCGGTGAAGGTCTCGCGCTCGGTTCTGCCTGCGTTCTTTCTTGCGTCACGGCAAGCCTTGCACTTCTTCGGATCATTGGTGAAGCCCTTTTCCTGGTAGAACTCCTGCTCACCGGCGGTGAATACGAATTCCTGTCCGCACTCATTGCAGATTAAGGTTCTGTCTTCAAACATTTGGTTTTTCCTCGATTCTTGAATTTTGGACCGCGGTCGTATTTGCGCCACCACTGGTTGCTGATCATCGCTGCGGGCATTGCCCTCGAAGCGAAGGTGTTTGCAGGTGAAAAGCTTCACACGCGCTGGAAGAAATGCTGCCGGGTCATGTGATTTCAGGGTCGCCCAATGGCCCCACCCTCGGAGGGACAGTCAACCGGACTGTGCGGACAGACCGTCTGCCGTTCTGTGCAGCGTTCTGCGGCTGTCATCCCGTCAGGATTCCTCCCCGCGGCTCCGGACAGCTCGGAGTTTGCGCCGGCCACGCTGAACTGCGTTGTCCACGCTCTTTTCGGAGATATGCAGACGCCCGGCAATTTCCCGATACGAAAAACCGCCCGCCGCCAGACAGATGACCTCCCGCTCCTGTCTGCTCAGCACATCCGTCAGCTCCCGGTACAGCTCGGTGACTCGCTCCTTCGTCAGATAAAGCTGCTCCGGCGATTCCTCATCGTCCGCGAGCAGGGATTCTGCGCCGATGTCCGGATCGTCCAGAGACAGTCCGACCGGCCGGTCAGAAGGATGCGCGGCACGCACTGCATTCCGGATGCGGTTCCGGATACACACCGCTGCAAAGGTACGAAAGCTCGCTGCACGGTCGGGATCATAAGCAGAAACAGCCGTCAGCAGTCCGATCAGTCCCTCCTGCACATAATCCTCCGCATCCGCCGCCGAAGCAGCGTAGTCAGAGGCGATCCGCAGCACAAGCTGCCGGTAGCGCAGAATTAAAACCGAATCTGCCTGCGGTTGCTCCCGCATGACAGCGACCAAAGCCTCGTCAGACAATGCAGAAAGTGCTTCAACAGAATACTCTTCCATCGAAACCTCCTCACCGTCCCGCGGCCGTGCTGCTTGCAGTCAACCCGTCAAATCCGCCTGCTGCGCAGAACCGCCGAAGGCAGATAATGACCTGATTACATCATATCCGAAAAGCGGATATTTGTCAAGAGATAATGTGAAATTTCCTGTTCATTTCGCAACAAAACGGCAATTTGCATATCTTTCAACAAGTAAAATTGTGAATTCGGCTGAATCAGCCGGACTGCGAAAATGCCGCTCTGCCGTCCTGAAACAGGTTTCCGCCGTGGGAATCGATCGCGGTCAGAAGCGGGAATGACGAAAAGGTCAGCCGCTTGACCGACTCACATCCGAGGTCCTCATACGCGATGACCTCACACGCCGTAATGTGGGACGCAGCCAGTGCGCCTGCCCCGCCGACCGCGCAAAAATATACAGCGCGGTTGCGCCGGATTGCTTCACAGACAGCCTCGGAGCGCTCCCCTTTTCCGATCATCGCAAGCAAGCCGGCATCCAGCAGCATGGGCGCATAAGGATCCATTCTGCTTGAGGTTGTCGGGCCGCAGGCGCCGATCGGGCGGCCGGGCGGTGCCGCTGTCGGTCCCGCATAATAGATTACCGCATCCCTGAGCGGATACGGCAGACTGCCCTCCCCGCGCATCGCGGCTGCAATACGCTTATGGGCGGCATCGCGGGAGGTATAAACGGTTCCGGAAAGGAACACCCGGTCGCCGGCGTGCAGGAGCTGCTGCTCCCGCACGATTGCCGGCAACTCGGATACATGACAATGATAATCCATGAATCAGCTGTTCCAGCCGTCGCTGCTCTCGCCCGCCATCTCGGTCAGCTCATCAAAGCTCGAACCGAAATCGGCATCCTTCTTATCGCCGCTCTTGCCGAAGCTGCTCTTGGAAGCGACTTCGTCGAAGCTCTCGAACGCCGGCACATCGTCGTCATCGTTGACGGTATTGCGCGCATCGGTAATCACGCTCTTGGCCTCGGACAGACGGCTGCCTGCCTGGCTGGAAAGATTGTCGAGGATCAGCGTCATTTCGTTGAACTTCTTGGAAACTGCATCAATCTCACTGCGCAGCAGCGCACGGACTGTACGGGCAGTCTCGGTCGATCTCTTGTTGCGTGCCTCCGCTTCCTGCACGGAATCGCGGACGGAAGCCTCTGCATCTGCAACGGTCTGAATGGCCTTTGCATCCGCCTCATTGATCTTGCGCTCTGCCTCGGCATCGGCGTTTGCAACGGTCTCGGTCGCCTTGGCGTCGGCCTCTGCGATCATATCCGCGGCCTTCTTCTCGGCATCCGAAACGGTCTGCTCTGCCTTGGCATTCGCCTCGCTGAC
Source organism: Oscillospiraceae bacterium (assembly GCA_024695445.1). GTDB lineage: Bacteria > Bacillota > Clostridia > Oscillospirales > Ruminococcaceae > Firm-04. The sequence goes on along the minus strand of JAILIG010000039.1, from coordinate 33,994 downwards.
GATTGCATCGGCCTGTGCCTGTGCATCCTTCGTCAGCTTATCAGCCTTGCTGCGCGCCTCGGACGCAACCTTCTTCGCAGTCATCTGCGCCTCCATGAAGAGTGCGCTCATATCGAAGCTGGAATCGTTGCTGTTTTCCTTCAGCTCGGCAACCTGCTGATTCAGCTGTTCAATCTCGCGGTCCTTGTCGGCCAGCTGGCTGGTCTGCTCAGAGAGCAGCGCCTCATACTCGGCGAGCTTCTGCATATCGGCCTCGCTGGAGAGACCTGCCTGCTCCTCGATCATGGCCTTCTTGGCTTCGAGTTCAGCCGTCAGGGAGGTGACCTCAGCAGTCGCATCCGTCAGCTTTGCCTGAAGCTCTGCCACAACCGCCTCCGCCGCACCGGCATCGCCGGCCGTCGAACGAAGGACTTCAATATCGCCGTTCAGTCTTGCGACTTCATCGCGGAGCTGTGCAACCTGCGCCTGAAGCTCCGAAGCTTCCTCCTGTGCGAGCTGGGTTTCCGCACGGGATGCTTCCAGATCGGCATTGGCATTGGTCAGCTGCTCGGCAGCCGCCGCAGCCTGCTGTCTCAGCTGGAGCAGTTCCTCCGTTGCACCCGCAGACTCGCCGCCTTCGATCACAGGACGGTTTTTCAGTTCCTCCTGTGCTGCGCGGAGCTGGTTTTTCGTGGTTCCGAGTTCGCCGCGAAGACGGGAAAGCTCAGCTTCATACTCCTGCTCTCTGGTCTCGGTCATTCCGCCGCCGGAAGCAGCTTTTTCCTTCCACTCGTCGCGTTCTTCCTCGAGTGCATAGATTTTAGAATTCAGTTCGTCGATGTATTTCAGTACATCCTCTTTCACAAATCCGCCCATTCGGGCTGTTCTCAAAACGCTTGGCTGATCCATAAATTAAACGCTCCAATCCTCCGCAAAAAATAAAGGCGATCCAAAACAGTCAGGAACACGGAATGCGATTGTCCGCGCATCTCCGCACTGCATTTCCGATGCCGCAGTCCGGACCGTCGCGGATACGGTCTGCACTTCGGCATTCTCAGGGAAACATCCTACTTTGATCATATCTATAATATCATATTTTCGCTAGTTTTGCAAGGTGCATTATGTAGAAAAAGCTGAATCGTTTTCGTGCATTTTGACGAAAGCGCGTCCGAAGTTTAAACAGTTTATACAAAAAAAGCGGACAGCGCCGTCAAACCGGGCTGTCCGCTCCTCTTGCTATGTTTTATTTTTTATCGAGAATCTTGAAGATCTCGGAGAGATCATCGTCATCGTCCAGACGCGGGATTGCGGAGGACTGCTTCTGTGCAGCGGGCTTTCTCGGCTCGACTGCGGTGAAGCCCTCGACCAGCGGATTGCTGATTGCGATCGGCTCCTCGACCGGAATCTTGTCAGCATCGGTCTCATAGCCGGCAGCGATGACCGTGATGACCATTTCGTCGCTGAGGTCTTCCTTGAAAGCCGTACCGAGAATGACCTCGACGCCCTGCGCAGCGGTTTCGGTAATCATCTTCGTTGCGGAATCGACCTCGGAGGACAGCGCATCCTCGCTCATCGCAATGTTGATGAGGAGGCGCTTTGCGCCGGTGATCGAAGTCTCCAGCAACGGGCTGGAAATGACCGCTCTCGCAGCCTCGTCCGCCTTGTTCTTGCCGGAGCCGTGGCCGATTGCCATATGTGCATAGCCTGCGCCCTTCATGATCGTGGACACATCGGCGAAGTCCAGGTTGATATAGCCGTCCTCGACGATCAGGTCGGAGATTGACTTGACACCGGTCTTCAGGATGTCATCGGCCATTGCGAAGCTCTGACGCATGGTCAGCGGCTTGTCCAGGCCGACCAGCAGACGCTCGTTCGGGATGATGATGAGCGAATCGACATACTGCTTCAGCGTCTCGATGCCGCGCTCTGCCTGTGCCATCTTCTGCTCGCGCTCGAAGGCAAAGGGCTTAGTGACGACCGCGACGGTCAGGATGCCGAGCTCCTGTGCGATCTGTGCGACAACAGGTGCTGCACCGGTACCGGTGCCGCCGCCCATGCCTGCCGTAATGAAGATCATGTCTGCACCCTTCAGCGCATTGCTGATTTCATCGCGGTTCTCCTCGGCGGACTGTCTGCCGACCTCCGGCTTATTGCCGGCACCGCGGCCTCTTGTCAGCTTTGCACCGATCTGAATGCGGGTAGGTGCCTTGGAGTTCATCAGTGCTTTGGCGTCCGTGTTGATCGCAATATACTCGATGTTTTTTACATCCGCCTGCACCATGCAGTCAAGCGCGTTGCCGCCGCCTCCGCCGACGCCGACAACCTTGATATTGACCTGCGGATCAAATGAGTCTTCGTAAACAAAATCAGTCATCAATGTTCCTCCATTCGACAGCCCGAGCGATCGGGGCAGAGCCGTCACGATACATATATCTGTATTTTATCACAGCTGCCCGCTGATTGCAAGAGCAAAATCAATTTTTTTGTAATTCAACAATATCTGTCAACTCAAAAAAGCTGTTTATAGTCAAAATGTCGTCGTTTCTGTCTCTGAAAATGCGGTTGTTTCGGGAGAAGCTGCGGTGGTTTCGGCAGCCGGCTCCTCCGGAATCACGGAAATCTGATTGTTGCCGACCATCGTGAACCGGTATTTCTTCTGCGGATTGACCTCCGATTCCGCTTTCAGCGCGAGCTTCAGCTTGTAGACGGCATCATTGCTGTTACCCATGTGATAGGTCACATGCTCGCCGATCTGCACGAGAATATCGCTCTGGTCTCTGAGGTCCACCGAAACGATCTTGTCGCTGTCGCAGGCGGCAACCGCGGCGGTCATCGTCCGGAGCGCGGAATCGAGCCGCTGATCCTCCGACTGGATCTGTTCGCCGGGCGCGCTGACGGCAGGGTTGTATCCCGTGACCAGCAGCAGTCCCTCCCGCGGCGCATCGTCCTTCAGCATCTCCAGAATCCGGCCGGATGAGCTGACGAGCAGATAGCCGTAGCTGCACGAAATGTTCGCAACCGGTGCCGCCTTTTTGACCGTGATTTCGATGGTAGAGGGAAACTGCTTTTTCACCTTGACATTCTCTGCATACACCACGGCGTTCGTGATCGCCTTTTCCGCCGCGGCCGTGTCCAGCCGCACCAGATTGTCCTGATACTGAATGCCGCTCAGCCGGACGATTTCCTCGTTTGAGGCGTCCGTTTCGTTGTCCACGACGATGTCTGTCACATTGAAGAACAGTGTCATGGAAAGTGCCGTTCCGATGCCGATGACCAGCACCACGACAAGCAGGAAATAGAGCGGATTCAGCCGGCTCCGGCGGTGCTGCCGCTTGCTGCTCTGCTGGCGCTTCACATTTGTTTTTACCACATCTCGCATGGCAAGTCTCCTCTCTGCTGCTGTCCGGTTTCATAAAATCGGAGCATTTTGCTGTGGAAAACCGAAACGGCCGCGCCGCCGGTTTCCCACAATATCCACAGATTTTTCAACAGTTTCGTGCCGCATTCACGCCGATTTCGGCATCTGTCGGAAATGTTTTCCACAAAACCGGCCTGTTTCAACAGGGTTTTCCACATTCTCAGGCCGTACAGCCGGTTTTTTCTGTACTTGCGGAGAAAACCGGAAGCCGGACTGTCTCGCAGCCCAGACTGTTGAAAACTCCCGCAAAATCTTCATAGCCGCGGTCGATGTGACCGAGCCCGCGCAGGAGCGTTTCGCCCGATGCCGCAGCCGCCGCGATGCCGAGTGCCGCGCCGCCCCGCAGATCCATTGCAGAGACATCGGCACCGTGCAGTGCCGGCACACCGGTGATGACCGCTGTGCGCCCCGAAATGCGGATATCTGCCCCCATGCGCAGCAGCTCCCCGACATATTTATAGCGGCTCTCAAAGAGCGTTTCTTCCATGACCGTGGTGCCGCGTGCCGCGGAAAGCATCGCGCAGACCGGCGCCTGATCGTCGGTCGGGAAGCCCGGATACGGCATCGTGCGGATGTACCGCACACCCCGCAGCACTCCCGTCCGCCGTAGTTCGATTCTGCCGTCCCGGATGCGGAGCCGGCAGCCGGCTGCCTCCAGCACGGACAGCGCCGTTTCCATTTCCTGCGGGACTGCGCCGCTGACACAGACACATCCGCCTGCCGCCGCGCCCGCACAGAGCCATGTCATTGCGGCGATGCGGTCAGGCATCACTGTGTATTCGGTGCCGTGCAGCGTTCCGACGCCGGCAACCGTCACGGTTCCGCCGCCCGCCCCGCTGATTCTGGCGCCGCACTGGTTCAGAAACCGTGCGAGATCGCAGATTTCCGGTTCGCGTGCCGCATTGCAGAGCACGGTCTCCCCCTCTGCGACTGCCGCCGCGGTCAGGACATTTTCCGTTGCGCCGACAGACGGCAGCGGCAGCGTGATTCTGGCGCCGCGCAGCCTTTTCGCACGGCAGCAGATCCTGCCGCCCTGCTCCGAAATCTCAGCACCAAGCCGCCGCATCGCGTCCAGATGCAGGTCGATCGGGCGCGGCCCCAGCTCGCAGCCGCCCGGCATCGTCAGAATGCACTCCTGCGCACTGCCGAGCAGCGGGCCGAGAAACATGATGGATGACCGCATCCTGCGCATTTCCGCATCGGGGATCTCGCTCCCGGACAGCCCGTGCTGCCGGATGACCGCCGTATTTTCCTCTGTCCGGCAGGCGCATCCGAGTCCTTCCAGAATGCGGCCTGCCGTGCGGATGTCCGTCAGGCGCGGGACACGGTGCAGAACCGTCTCCCCGCTGCACATCAGAGCAGCCGCCATCAGCGGCAGTGCGCTGTTTTTTGCTCCCTGCACCGGCACCTCGCCGTGCAGTGTGCTTCCGCCGCGGATGCGCAGAAGCTCCTCTGCCATATTGCATCACCTCTTGCAGTTCCGGCATTCGCCTTGATGCTGTTATCCTATGCAATATGCGCAGTTTTGTGCGATTCCGCGTTCCGGGCTGCCGAAGCGTGTCAGCTTCCGGACAAAACGCTGCGGATGACCTCCCAGATCAGGACATCGGTGTCCTGCCGGAACAGTTCGCCGGCGCGCTGCCCCATGGCCGTGCGCTTTTCCGGATGTTCGTACAGGTCGGTGATGATCTTTTTGAGGTCGTCCGGCTTCAGGTCCTTCTGCTCAATGACAATCGCCGCGCCCGCTTTTCCCAGCACCATCGCATTGTGATACTGGTGGTTTTCCGCTGCGGCCGGATAGGGAATCAGAACGGACGCTCTGCCGACGGCCTCCAGCTCACTGAGCGTCGAAGCGCCCGCGCGCGAAATCACAAGATCCGCCGCCGCCAGACAGATGTCCATGTCGTGGATGTATTCCGTCACGCGGATCCGCGGATCATCCGCAATGCCGCGTGCTGCGAGCGCCTGCGGCACGGTCTCCCTGCCGTGCTTGCCGTAGGCGTGGATGTGGTTGATTTCCATGCCGGACTGAAGATGCCACTCGATCAGATCGGGCATCAGGTCATTCAGACACTTCGCGCCCTGACTGCCGCCGAAGGACAGAACCGTCATCTTTCCGCTGAAATTGAGCTGACGGCGCGCCTGCTCCCGCGTGCGCTTTTTCAGTGCGCCGCGCACCGGCAGACCGGTCACGACGGTTCTGGTCTCCGGCGGGAAATACTGCTTTGCCGCTTCAAAATTCATCATGACGGCAGCCGCCTTCTTCGCAAGCAGCTTGTTCGTCACGCCGGGATAGGCATTCTGCTCGTGGATGACCGTCGGGATGCCGAGCTGCTGCGCCGCCCGGATGACCGGACCTGCCGCATAGCCGCCCGTGCCGATGGCCAGATCGGGCTGAAACTTCCGGACGATTTGCTTTGCGCGGCTGCCCGATGTCATCAGGTAGCGCACCGCCTTGAAATTCCGGGCGATATTGGACGGCGTGAACGAGCGCTGGAATCCGGCGACCTGCACCGTTTCCATTTTGTAGCCCGCTGCGGGCACCAGAGTCGCCTCCATGCCGTCCGGCGTCCCCGCGAACAGGAACTCCGCGTCCGGCTCGTGTGCGGAAATGATGCCGGCGATTGCCAGTGCCGGATTGATGTGTCCGCCCGTTCCGCCGCAGGCGATCAGGATTTTCATGCTTTGCTTCCTCGATTCGTTTTCATTCATGCTGACCGAACAGCTCCGGGTACCGCTCGCAGATCAGCAGCGATTCCGCCGTGATCGTGCGGTCATCCGCGACAAGCTGCCGGAACTCCGCCGGCGTCACAAAATCCGCCGCATCCGTTTCGCCCGGCTGAAGCCGCACCGCAGAAAGCGGTACATCCCGCCGAAGCAGAAAATAACAGAAATGGACATTTCGGCCGCGGTAAAAGCCCCGCGGTTCCAGCTCCGGAATCCGGCAGAGAATGCCGGTCTCCTCCCAGAGCTCCCGGACCGCCGCCTGCTTCGGTGTCTCTCCTGCCTGCACGCAGCCGCCGGAAATCTCCCAGCATCCTGCGTAGGACTTGCTGCGGGCGCGTCTGGTCAGGAGCAGGCGCCCGTCCTGCCGGAGCGTCAGAATGCTGACGATCAGGCGGTATGTATCGGGCGGCGCGGCTTTTCCGCGTGTCACGCGCTGTCCGGTCGGACGGCGCTGACTGTCGTATAAATCCAGCTGCTCGGAAAGTCGCTGCTCCGTCCGGCGGGCAGGCGGTTTCCGGACCGGAAGCGAAGCGGCTTCCAGTACGCCGGCGTACAACGATAACAAAAGCTGCGGTGCAGCACCCGTAAAGCGTTCCGTGACGGCCAGAGCCAGAAACTCCGGAACCGTCAGCCAGCGCGCCGCGGCCGTTTCGCAGGACTGCAATGTGACGGGATCCGCTTCGGATACCTCCGCAAATACCAGATAATATGCAAACAGCACCAGTCTGCCGCGTGTTGTGCCGCAGTAGATCAGGTCGTCCGGCTGCACGGCAATGCCTGTTTCCTCGCGGAGCTCGCGGCAGACCGCCCCGCGCTCCGTTTCGCCGGCGCGCTTCGCGCCGCCTGTGATCTCCCAGCAGCCGGCGTGCGATTTCTCCGGCGCACGCTGTGTCACCAGAATTTTTCCTTCCCGGCTGACCGTCATCACCTGAACCGCCTCCGCAAAGGTGCCGGGCGGAACCGGGCTGCCGCGCCGCATGGTTCTGCCGAGCGAACGCTTTTCCGCATCAAACAGTTCGAGATATTCCGTCATGCGTCCGCCTCCTCTGTCCGTCAGAATCAGTCAAGTCTTGCCTGCCGTGAAATATTGAGCAGAATGCCCATTTCCACGAGCTGCATCATCAGTGCCGTGCCGCCGTATGAGAAGAACGGCAGCGAAATGCCCGTATTCGGGATCGCATTGCTGACCACCGCGATGTTGAGCAGGGCCTGAAGTCCGATGTGCATGGTCAGGCCGACCGCCACAAGCATTCCGAACTTATCCTTTGCCTTCGCCGCGATATAAAAGCCGCGGAAAATCAGCAGGCAGAACAGCAGAATCACCGTAATCGCGCCGACCAGACCGAACTCCTCGCATAGAATCGCAAACACAAAGTCGTTCTGCGCTTCCGGGAGATACTGGAACTTCTGGCGCGAGGCGCCGAGTCCCAGCCCGAACATTCCGCCGGAGCCGATTGCAATCAAAGACTGGCTCGTCTGCCAGGTCTGATCCTGCATATACTCCGGATTAAACGGATCGCGCCACGAGAGAATGCGCGTCTGGAAATAGCCGATGCCTTTGAATTTAATCAGGAACAGAACCACCGCCGTGATACAGACTGCGCCGATGATAATCAGGATTACGAAGTGCAGCGGGCGCGCTCCGCCGACGAAAATCAGCGTCAGCGCCAGCGCCGCGATAATCAGCGTGCCGGAGAGGTGCGGCTCCTTCATCATCAGGCCGGCGACCAGTCCGAGCATCAGCATATACGGCACGATGCCGTACATGAACTTCGACATCCGGTGCTCGTTCCGGACAATCAGCATGGCGAAAAACAGGACAATCGCAATCTTCATCAGCTCGGACGGCTGGAAGGTCATGCCGTTTTTGCCGCCGATCTGGATCCAGCGGGTTGCACCGCCGCGTGTGATGCCGATACCCGGAATCAGGACGACGACCAGCAGAAGCAGCGACACCGCAAAGGCGCTGCCTGACACCCAGAGCTTTTCGTAGAAATGATAGTTGACGACACTTGCGAACGCCATCAGCACCAGGCCGCCGACCGCAAAGATCATCTGCTTGTAGGCGTAAAAGGTACCCTTCTGGCCGTCCTGAATCGCGGCGGGATACGATGCCGAGAACATCATCAGCAGGCCGATTGCCAGCAGCGCGATGACGGTTCCGAGCAGGACACCGTCGATTTCACCGTCAAAGAGGCGCCAGCCGCGCCCGACAGATCCGGTCCGGCTGCGTGCCGCCGTGCTTCTTGCGAGATTTGACATGATATCGCTCCAATCGTCGTTCAGATGAGCTGTATCAGAACCGCTGCCGCCCCTGCGGCCAGACCGACCAGAGAGAATACCGCCACAATCCTGTATTCGCTCCACTTGCACAGCTCAAAATGGTGGTGGATCGGCGACATCTTAAAAATACGCCGCCCTTCGCCGTACTTTTTCTTCGTGTACTTGAAATAGAGCACCTGCACCACGACGCTCAGCGCATCGAGCACATAGACGATGCCGACCAGAACCAGCATCAGGTGCATCCGGCAGGCCACACCGATGGCCGACAGCGCACCTCCCAGATACATCGAGCCCGTGTCGCCCATAAAGCATTTTGCAGGGTGCAGGTTCCAGACAAGGAACCCGATGCACGCGCCCGCAATCGTGATCGCATAAAGCGACATCTCCGGGAAGTGCAGCGCCGCGCATAGAATCGTCAGCGCCAGCATCGAGACGACCGTGACCGAGCCGCAGAGTCCGTCGATGCCGTCCGTCAGGTTGACTGCGTTGGAAATGTAAATGATGAACACGATCATCAGCGGATAGTAGAAGATGCCGAAATTCAGCTTGACAAAGATCAGGTCAACCGTCGTTTCGTGATCGCCCAGCAGATATAGAATGCCCAGAAGCAGCGTACTCAATACAAGCTGTGCCGCAATTTTCTGCTTTGGATTCAGGCCGAGATTCTGTTTCTTGACCGCCTTGATATAATCATCCGTGAAGCCGACCGTCAGCGAATACAGCAGCGAGAACAGCACGACCGTCAGCAGGCGGAGCCCCTGTACCGCAGCCTCGTGCGTCGTCGTGTCGAGCTGCCCCGACAGCCGGTAGACCGTATAGCCCAGCGCCGACGCCAGAATGCTGCCGCCGATGAACAGAAATCCGCCCATGATCGGGGTTCCCTGCTTGGACTTGTGCCACGCGGGGCCCTCCTCCAGAATGGTCTGCCCGAAATGAATCTTTCTCAGATACGGGATCAGCACAAAGCCGCCGATCGCCGCGATGACCGCCGCGGTCACTGCCGCAGTCAGTGTCAGCCACATTGACATAGTTCGTTTGCCTCCAGATGATTCGCTTGTCTGCGCCCTCAGGCGCGCTCTGCAAAGATGCGCTTTGCCGCATCTGCGACCAGCTCCCGCTCGTCCATGTGCAGATGCACATTGTTTGCAATGATCTGATAATCCTCATGCCCCTTGCCGCAGAGCACGACCACATCGCCGGTCCTGGCCTGCTTCATCGCAAGGTAGATCGCTTCGGCACGGTCCGGCTCCGTCTGATACGGCACCGCCGTGTCCTCCAGTCCCGTCAGGATCTCGCCGATGATCGCAAGCGGATCCTCGTCGCGGGGATTGTCCGAGGTCACGACCAGCAGATCGGCGTATTTTGCCGCTGCCCGCGCCATCTTCGGACGCTTTGCCGCGTCGCGGTTTCCGCCGCAGCCGAACAGGCAGATCAGCCGGCCGACCGTGCAGGCTCGAAGGCTCGACAGGATTTTTTCGACCGCATCCGGCGTGTGGGCGTAGTCACAGACAACCGTGAAGTCCAGCGCCGTCGGGATGATCTCACATCTGCCGCGGACACCGGCGTAATCAAGCAGCAGCTCCGTCATCACCGCAACCGGAACGCCGAGGCGCTTGCCGACCGCCAGCGCCGCAACCGCATTGCTGACATTGAACAGGCCGGTCATCCGCATCGACACCGGCATGATGATCGCAAACAGCTTCAGGCGGAACTTTGTCCCCTCCGTGCTGAGCGAAATCTCCGATGCCATGGCGTCAAAGCTGCCGCCCTCCTCCGGCGCGATACCGTAAGTCGCCTTCTCGCAGGTGATTTCGTCATACAGCCGGCGGCCGTAGGCGTCATTGCCGTTGATCAGCGCGAAATCGCAGCGGTCAAAGAGCTTTTTCTTGGCGAGATAGTAGTTCTCCATGCTGCCGTGAATGTCGAGGTGATCCTGCGTCAGGTTCGTAAAGACTGCGGCGGCGAAATGTGCCGGTCCGATGCGGTACTGATCGAGCCCGAAGGACGAGACCTCCATGACGACATCCTGACAGCCCGCATCCGCCATGCGGCGGAGCAGACCGTAAAATTCCTCCGGAACCGGCGTGGTGTTCGGCGAGGGGATCACCTCGTCGCCGATCTCATACTGCACGGTGCCGATCAGGCCGACCTTCCGGCCCGCCCTGCACAGCATCTCCTTGATGAGCGTGGTCGTCGTCGTCTTGCCGTTGGTGCCGGTGACGCCGATCAGGCGCATCTCCCGCTCCGGATGCCCGTACCATGCCGCAAAGAAGTCACCGAGGGCTTTTCTCGTGTTCTCCACGATAAGCTGCCGGTCGCCGAGCCCCATGTCCCGCTCGACGATCACCAGCGCCGCACCCTGTTCGAGCGCTTTTGCCGCAAATTCGTGCGCATCGCGGCGGAAGCCTTTGATGCAGACGAAAATCATGCCCTCCGCCAGCTTTTCGGTATTGTCGGTGATGCCGGTGATTTCACAGTCCGGCAAACGACTTGACAAACTCTCCAGAATCTTGTATAATTTCATATTACACCCCTTTGTCAGGCAGCGGATCAGCCCGATTCATCCGATGTTCCGAGGTCGAGGCTGATGACCGTCCATTTGTCCACGGTCGTACCCGCCGGAATACTTTGCAGCAGCACCTTGACATCCTTCCGCTCTGCCGCCGCGCCCTTCGCAACATAGTTGATGCCGGCTGCGGCGAGCTGGTCGTTGACCTCAGACATCTTCTTGCCGACGACATACGGCACGATCACCTGCTGCTCCTGCACGGCACTTCCGGTATACAGCAGCACAGTGCTGCCCTTGGAAACCACAGAGCCCGTGATCGGCGCCTGCTTGTTGACCTCGCCGCCGTCGCCCACGACCTCGCACTTGAGTCCCAGCTCGGCCAGACGCGACTTCGCATCCTCTACGCTGACATCAATCAGCAGCGGGACCGTCACATCGAGCTTCGCCTGCTCCTCCGCCGTGTATTCCGGATAGTATCCGAGATACGGCAGCGCTTTTTCCAGCACGGAACGGGAGTACGGCACGACAACCGACGAGCCGTAGTAGTCAATTTTGCGGTTCGGTTCGTCCGCCATAATCAGCATGACGATTTCCGGATCGTCCGCCGGCGCAAAGCAGCAGTAGGACGCGACATATTCCCAGTCCCGCTCGCTGACGCCCTTGACGACCTTCTGGGCCGTGCCGGACTTGCCGCCGATCTTGTAGCCCTTGATGTACGCATTGCTGCCGCCGTTGTTCTCGACAACCGCCTGCAGTGCGCGGCGCATCTCCGCGGAGGTCTCCTCGGAGATCACCTGTCTGCGGATCGTCTTTTCGTTCGACTGCACGACATTGCCGTCCTTATCGACGATCTTGCTGACCACATACGGCTGAAGCAGATAGCCGCCGTTGACGACCGCCGCGTAGCCCGTAACCATTTCGATCGGGCTCAGCGAGTTGGTCTGTCCGAAGGAGCTCGATGCAAGCTCGATATCGCCCATCCGGCTGGCGGGGATATAGACCGAGGAGGTCTCGCCCGGCAGGTCGATGCCGGTCTTTTCCGTCAGGCCGAACGCCTCGAAATACCGGCAGAACTTCTCCGCACCGAGCTTGAGGCCGATGCTGATAAACGCCGGGTTGCAGGAATTCGTGAGGATCTCCTCAAAGGTTTCGATGCCGTGGCCTCTGCGCTTCCAGCAGTGGAAAGGCTCCGGTTTGCCCGCCATCGGGTATTCGCCGGTGCAGTTGAAGTGATCCTGATAGGTAATCGCATTTTCCTCGAGGCCGCTCGACGCCGTGAACACCTTAAAGACCGAGCCCGGAATATAGGTCTCCGTCACGCATTTGTTGCGCCACTGCGTCTCACGCGCCGTCGCAACCGCCTTGTCGCGCTCGCTGCCCTCCGGCAGCAGCATGATCTGCGACTGTGTCACCTGATCGTAGATCGTATTCGGATCGTTCGGATCAAAGCCGCGCACTGACGCCATTGCGCGCACCGCACCGGTCTTGGCATCCAGAATGATGCCGCAGGCACGGTTTGCGACCTGGAAGGTGTCCACCATGTCCGTGATTGCGTTTTCCAGATAGGTCTGGAGCGTCATGTCAATCGTGACATAGACATCGTCGCCGTCCTGTGCGGGATAGGTCTTGGAGTAGCGGTAGGGCATTTCATTGCCGTTGGCATCGACTGCCGTGACCGTCTTTCCGTCTATGCCCGAAAGATTGCTTTCATAGTATGACTCGATGCCGTAAACGCCCCGACCGTCGTTGTTCAGAAAGCCGATGACGGATGCCGCAAGCTCGTTCTGCGGATAATAGCGCTTGGTATCGGACTGCCGGCTGATGGATTCCAGCGAGATCTTGCGGGAGCTGCCCGTCTTCTGGATGTGGCTCACATAGTCCATGATCCGGTCGGCGCGGCTCTTTTCCACCTTCGGCTTCAGCACGACAAACCGGCTGTCCTTCTTGTCGAGCGCCTCCGTGACCTTCTCCTCCGGAATCTCAAGCTGTTCCGCGAGGAAAACAGTCAGGTCCCGGCGCAGCTCCTCGGTGTTGACCAGATCGGGCGTCACCGGCAGGCCGTCCTCGCCGACCTTGCCGGCCGCCTCCATTGCAAGCTTTTCGTTCCGCTCCTCAATCGACGCCATTTCGCGCCGGAACAGGCCCGGATCGACAAAGATCCGGTACACCGTTGCGCTCTGCGCGAGCACGGTGCCGGTTGCATCATAAATGGAACCGCGTGCCGCCGGCAGTGTGATCGAATCAAACTGACGGGAATTTGCACGCTCAATGTAGATGTCGTGATCGACGATCATGATCTTGAACAGATTGACGCTCAGTGCGGCCGCCGCAACAAACAGCGCGGACAAAATCACGGCATTCGCACGCTTTTTCATGCTGACGGACGGCTTTGCGCCCGCAGCGCGCCTTCCGCGCTTCCATGTCTGGTTTCGGGATGCGCGCAGACGGCTGATTCCGCCCGCCCTGCGCTCCGGTCTTTCCGGCATGACACTGCTCCTTTCCCGCGGATGCAAACGCTCTGTCTTTCGCATCCGGACAAAAATGAAGGGCGTGAGATTTCTGTCTCCCGCCCGCTTTCGCTGCCGCACGCGCCGCCTTGCAGCGGTCTGCGCGGACATCTGACGGGCAGCACATCGCCCCCGCCGGGACGCGCCGGCGGGCAGCGGTGATTGCCGCAGATGTATTCAGCTCTTCTTTTGTTCTCCACATTTTTTGACCGGCATTTTATTTTCTTCTGCCGACTGTTTCTTTTTATATTGTTCCGCTGCACGGCTTCCGGGATCTCTCTTTGTATCCTATGTCATGCACCGCGCAGGAAATTCCAGATATCCGAGAAAAAGTCCTTCAGGCCCACAACCCAGTTGCTTTCGGGCTCGGTCACCGTGACCTCGTCCTCGGTCTGAATCTGAATGTACTGAATCTGCGATTTGTCCAGAGGCCGCAGCTTCAGCACATCCGCCGCGTACTCCTCGATGTTCTTGACCGTCATCTTGCCTTCCATCTCGGAACGCATACTGACATTTCTGGCTTCGATATCGTCATACTGCGCCTTCAGCGCCGAAATCTCGGTATACAGCTCGTTCGTCTGCACTCTGCCGTAGATGACCATGCCGAGCAATGCAACGGCAACGGCACCGATCAGAATGATGCGGACTGCATTCATGCGCTTCGGATAGATTCTTACTCTCCTTGCCAACGAAAACCTCCCGCCGCGAACGGCTCTCTTCCGGTCTGAATTTTCTGCCGCCTCCGGCAGATCAGCCGTCTGCCGCTCCGGTTCGGGCTGCCGGACCGCAGGACGGACAACCTCCCGCTCCTGCTGCTCCTGCCGTTCCGTTTCCGTGTTCACGGCAATCGCGCTGCTTCCCGATACATACGGGAACGGCGATGCGCTGTGCATGGCAAGCGGCGGATAGTATCCCCCGCCCCCTCCGGACGAACCGGAATCCGCACGGCTCCGGTTTGCGCTGCTCTGCTGCATCCGCCGGATGCGCGCCTTCTCCGTATCCTGCTGCTCCTCCGCCTTTTTGGCGCGGAGCTCCGCAATCAGCTCCTCATCGGTCGGGACGCGGTAGCGCGGCTCTCTCCGCACGGGCTGCTCCTCTGCACAATAATGTGCCGCAATGCGGTTCTGTTCTGACATTCTTCTGCGGTCCTGTGCACGCTTGCGCTCAGAGCCTTCTTCATACGCCGCAAAGGCGCCGGCGGTATCGTCCGCGGCTGCCGTCCGGAAGGCAAATTCGCTCCGGTTGCTGCGTCTGGCAAACCGTGTCTTTTCGCGCACGGTGTCCCACATCCGCGGTTCTGGCTCCGCAGAAAGCACTTCGGGCTCTGCCGGTCTGCCGGCTCTTGCCCGGCGGTGATTCTCTTCCGTCATGCGCCGCCGTTCCTCATCGGTCAGCAGTGCATCACGGGAAATCGGTCTGACATATTCCTCCAGCACCGGTCACGCCCTCCTTTCCGCAGCACCGTGTCCGCAGCGTCCGGCAGGCGTTTTGTTTTTCTGCCCGCCGAACTGCCGCACCGCACACTCGTTTTGCCGGTTGTCTTTTGTTCTTTGTTCGTTTTGTTTATCAGGTCTCAGCTTTCTCTATGCATCTCAGCTTGGCACTGCGGCTTCTCGGATTCTCCGAGAGCTCCTGCGCCGAAGCTGTGATCGGCTTCTTATGCGGCAGAAATCCCTCTGCCTTCTGTCCGCAGACGCAGACCGGGAACGACGGCGGGCAGGTACAGCCCGTACACCATTTCGCAAACGCCTGCTTGACCATTCTGTCTTCGAGGCTGTGGAAGGTCAGGATGACCAGTCTGCCGTGCGGCTTCAGGGCGGCGAACGCTTCTTCGAGTGCAATGCCGAGACAGTTCAGCTCGTCATTGACCGCGATGCGCAGCGCCTGAAAGGTCTTTCGCGCCGGATGCTTGTCCCGTCTGGCCTTTGCGGGGACGGCGAGCCGGATCAGCTCTGCAAGCTCCAGCGTGGTTTCAATCGGTTTTTCCGCCCTTGCCGCCGCGATCTTTGCGGCAATGCTGCGGGCGTATTTCTCTTCGCCGTAGCGGAAAATGATCTCCGCCAGCGCGTTTTCTTCCAGTGTGTTGACGAGATCGGCCGCCGTTCTCCCCTGCTGGGACATCCGCATATCGAGCGGGGCGTCCCGGTGATAGGAAAAGCCGCGTGCATCTTCATCGAGCTCGTGGCTGCTGACGCCGAGGTCGAGCAGAATGCCGTCCGCGCCGGTACCGTTTGCATCGAGCACGGATTTCAGCGAGGTGAAATTCGCGTGAATTACCGTTGCCGGCAGGCCGCTGAGCCGTTTTGACGCCTCTGCGACGGCGTCGGGATCCTGATCCATTGCAAAGAGGTGTCCGCCGCCGGTCAGCCGGCGCGCAATCTCAAAGGAGTGACCGCCGCCGCCCGCCGTGCCGTCCAGATAAATGCCGTCGGGTCGGATATTCAGGTCTTCGAGCACCTCACCGAGCATGACCGGCAGATGATACTGCCCGCCCGTCATACGCCGTCCACCGCTTTCTCACGCGCTTTGTAGCGTGCGTCTCTGTCCATTTCCATTAAGCGGCGTTTGCGCTCTCTGATGGCCTTTCTCTTTTCCTCGTAAGCCTTGAGCTCCTCGGAATCCCAGATTTCCGCGTAGTCCACGATGCCGAGCACGGCAGCCTTGCCGCTCGTGATGCCCGCATAGGACACCAGCTCGTCCGGGATCGTGATTCTGCCGTTTTTGTCCGGCACAACCGTCGCGGTCATCATGCAGAAATCGCGGATGTCTTCTTCTGTATCCAGATCGGAGTCGCCGTTCTTCTCGCCCGCTGCAAGCAGCTTGTCGCGGTACGCAATGTAATCCGCCTCGGAACGGACGACCAGTACATTCTGATAAAGCTTCGGGGAAATATACAGCTTCTCCCCGATTGCTGCGCGGAACGCTGCGGGAAAGCTGATGCGCCCGCGGTTGTCCATTAAGACCGTGTACCGGCCGGACAAGCTGGAATTTGCCACGCGGACGCGCCCCCTTTCTGCCGGACGGCAGAGCGCAGCGCATTCCGCTGAGCGGCAGGCTCACGGCGGAATGCAGCAGGGCAGCGCTGTCTCTGTCTCGTCTTTCCTTTGTTCTGCACATCTTGGAGGATGTTTTGATTTTTGTTTTTGTTTTTGGAGGGGAATCCGGTATGCGGCCCGGAGCGGGTGAAGGTCCGCTCTCATGCCCTCGGATTCCAATTCATGGGTTACCATGCCCATCCCTGCTCTATCAGTATACAACACTCCTTTGAAAATGTCAAGTACTTTTTTCAAATTTCACGCAAACAAAAATCCAGCAAATACGCGCAAACGAATGTTCTTTCCTGCGAAATCCGCGTACATTCTGACTTTTCGGTGAACTGTGTTTTTGTACGCATTTTTAGGAACATTTGTTTGATTTATTGGCATTTCTGCGCAGATACGCCGTTTCCGGCATCTCAAAAAAATTTTTTCAAAAAGCGGCGGATTCTGCCGCTTTTTTCATTTCCGGACGATGCTTCAAACGGAAGCGGAAATCCGGCGGCGCTCCGGCGTTCCCCGCCGGAAAGCAGACGGGCATGAACGGGCAGAAAAAGCCCTGAAACCGGGCTTTTCCCGATGTGCCGGCAGGCGGTTTCCGTGCGCGGCGGAAGGCGCTGCCCATAAATGGGCATACGCCTGCGAGCGGCGGTTTTCGTACTGTTTTCCGCGCAGGAGCGGTAAAAAAACGGTATCCATGCCCTTTCATGCCTCTCAATCACACAAAAAATCGTCTGCCCGTACTTGCCCATTCGCGGGCAGATGTGGTATAATAGAATCGGATTTCCGCGAATGGAGGGAAACGACATTGTATACCGTTCTGATTGCCGATGATGATACCGCGCTCTGCCGCAACATCGCGCTGGCGCTGAAAACAGCCGGATACGGCACCCGTCTGGCCGCGACCGCAGAGGAGGCACTTGCGTCTGCGCCCGGCTGCGACCTGATTCTGCTGGATGTCATGCTGCCGGACGGCACCGGCTTTTCCTGCTGCGAGCAGCTCCGCACCGTGACCGATGCGCCGATTCTCTTTCTGACCTCGTGCAGCGAGGAGCAGGACATCGTACACGGGCTGGACGCGGGCGCCGACGACTATATCACAAAGCCCTTCCGCCTGCAGGAGCTGCTGTCGCGCATCCGCGCCAACCTCCGCCGGAGAAGCAGCGAGAACACCGAAGCCCTGCCGGAGCTGACCGCGACCGAGCAGAAGCTGCTGGACTACTTCCGTGCCAACGCCGACCGCTATGTCACCAGAGAACAGATCCTCGCGGCGCTCTGGGACGCCAAGGGCTGCTTTGTCAATGACAATACGCTGTCCGTTCACATCAGCCGGCTGCGGGACAAGCTCCGTGACGCACACTGCGGCCAGATTCAGACCAAGAGAGGAATGGGATACCGATGGACCGCGCAGAAAGACTGATCTCCAACCGCGGCAGCCGGAGAATCCTTCTCTGCTGGATCGCCGGACTGCTGCTCGCCGCGGCCGGCGCATGGCTGCTCTCCGGAAAGATCGCCGCCGGCTTCCTTGCGCGGGAGATCCGTGCCGTTCTGCATACGGCGGGCGGCGGCAGCCCCACCGAGCCGCCCGATCCCGCCCGGATCGCAGCGGGCTATGCACAGTATGCCGGCATCGGCGTTTCCGAAGCCGCGCCCTCGCAGCTTTTTCCGGACTACGGCGCCGTGCGGACCGCCGCATTTCTTGCACTGTTCGGGTTTTCCGCCCTCTTGCTGACGGGATTTGCCCTCTGTGCCTACCGGCAGACAGACCGGATTTACCGTTCGCTGGAGCAGATCTATCAGGACTGTCTGCGCCTCGCCGATCACCCCGGTGACCGGTTCACCGGCTACGGCTCGGAATCCGGCAGCCTGCGGAAGGTGTGCAGCGGCATCGGCCGGCTCTCCGACCGCTTCCGGCACGCGGAATCCGCGCTGCAAAAGGACAAGCAGCAGCTCACGGACTTTCTCGCCGATTTCTCGCACCAGATCAAGGGCGCTCTCTCCGTCATCCGGCTGAACCGCGATATGCTGGACGAGCTCGACCTGCCGCAGGACGAACGGGAGCGCCTCTCCGGTGAAATCACCGAGCAGCTCGACCGCACGGAAGCCCTCGTGCTGGAGGGCCTGAAGCTCGCAAAGCTCGATGCCGCAGCCGTTCAGTACCGCTTCACCGAGCAGAGCCTTGCCGAAACCTGCCGCATCGCGGAACAGCGCGTCAGGCCGCTCTTCCGGCAGAAGGGCATTGCGCTCACGCTGGACGCCGATTCCGGCATTCTGTTTCCGCATGACCGCGTCTGGCTCTGCGAAGCCCTCGAAAACCTGCTCCGCAATTCCGCAGAACACGCCGGCTGCACCGAGACCGTCATCGCGCTGGAGCAGCTCCCCGGCGCCGTCAAGCTGACCGTCACCGACAACGGCGCGGGCATCCCGCCCGACCGGCTCCGTCACCTCTTCGACCGCTTCAGCTCCGGCAGCAGCGCACCGAACCACACCGGCATCGGCATGGCCATCGCAAACCGCATCTTCTCGGCTCACGGCGGCGCGCTGACCGTTTTTTCCGCGCCCGGCTCCGGTACGCAGTTCCTCGCCGTCTTCTGCGGGCAGCCGGCTCCGTCCGCTGAGCCGCAGTCCGGCAGCATTTCCGGCTGATTCCGCCGCAGAAATGCCGGAAGCGTTTTCCGCGGCAGGACGGCACAAACCCGTCCCGGCTCCGACAGCTTTTGAACCGCTTCTGCAAATTTTTGCATTTTTCTCCGATTTCCCCCTTTACATCTTCAGGAAAATCATGTATAATAGATGTTGTATACCAGACTATCCGGAGGTGCAACGATCATGAATCTCAAATACAAGCGCGTCCTGCTGAAGATCAGCGGCGAGGCTCTCGCAGGCGAAAAGAAAAGCGGCCTCGACTTTGATGTCATCACGCCGATCTGCCGTGCCGTCAAGCGGTGCGTCGATGCCGGCGTCGAAATCGGCATCGTCGTCGGCGGCGGAAACTTCTGGCGCGGACGGTCGTCCGGTGCAATGGACCGCACCAGAGCCGACCACATCGGAATGCTCGCCACTGCCATGAACGCCCTTGCGCTCGCAGACGCACTCGAACATCTGGGCTGTGAGGTGCGCGTGCAGACCGCCATCACGATGACCAAGGTCGCAGAACCCTACATCCGCAGCCGTGCCATCCGGCACTTTGAAAAAGGCAGAGTCGTCATCTTCGGATGCGGCACCGGAAATCCCTTCTTCTCGACCGATACCGCAGCCGCTCTCCGCGCCGCCGAAATCGAGGCGGACATCCTCATGAAGGCCACGATGGTGGACGGCGTCTATGACAAGGATCCGCACCGCTTCGCCGATGCCGTCAAGTATGACAGGCTCACCTTCACCGAGGTCGTCAACGCCCAGCTCGGCGTCATGGATACGACCGCCGCGGCCCTCTGCCGCGACAACGGCATGACCATGCTTGTGTTTGATCTCAGCAGACCGGACAACATCTACGATGCCTGCATGGGTGAATCCGTCGGCACGCTGGTTGTCCCTGAATAAGCACCCCGCCCGCTGCATATGATAAATCTGATTATAAGGAGTGAATGACCATGAATGAAATGATGCAGGCAAAATACGATGCCGCCGCGAAGCAGATGCAAAAGGTCCTTGACCACCTGCAGAGCGAATTCGGCTCCATCCGCGCCGGCAGAGCCAATCCGGCTGTGCTCGACAAGATTCCCGTTGATTACTACGGCTCTCCGACACCGATCAACCAGGTTGCTGCCGTCTCGGTCTCCGAGGGCAGAAACCTGCTGATTACGCCGTGGGATCCGAGCATGATCCGCCCGATCTCCAAGGCAATTCTCGCCTCTGACCTCGGCATCAACCCGACGGACGACGGCAAGACCATCCGCCTCGTCTTCCCGCAGCCGACCGAGGACCGCCGCCGCGAGCTCGCAAAGACGGTCAAAAAGTACGGCGAGGAGGCAAAGGTCGCGGTGCGCGGCGCCCGCAGAGACCTGATGGATGCCTACAAGACCATGAAGAAAAACTCCGAGATCACCGAGGACGATCTGAAGAGCGCCGACAAGAAGGTGCAGACGCTGACCGACCGTTTCATCGACGAAGTCGATAAGCTCGTCGCTGACAAGGAAAAGGAGATCATGAGCATCTGAGCTGCTGCATGACCGATTCCCGGAAATCTGCATTCTATATCAAGGAGACTCCACCGTTATGGCAAGAAAAGTTGAGCCGCCGGTGCCGGCGGATAAGCTGCCCCGTCATGTCGCAATCATCATGGACGGCAACGGCAGATGGGCGAAAAAGCGCGGACTTCCGCGCACGGCCGGCCATGTCAAGGGCGGCCTGATGCTCCGGAAAATCATCCGCCACGCCAAGGAAATCGGCATCGAGTACATCTCGTTCTATGCCTTTTCCACCGAAAACTGGAACCGTCCGAACGACGAGGTCAGCAAGCTCATGGAGCTGATGCGCAAGTATCTGAAGGATGTCTACAATTTCTTCGACGAGCGCGTCCGGTTCGTCCTGCTCGGCGACCGCAGGGATTTTGCACCGGACATCGCCGCGATGTATACCGATGTCGAGCAGAAAACCCGCGACTTTGACCTGATGACCGTCGGCATGGCCGCCAATTACGGCTCCCGCCGCGAGATCACACAGGCCATGCAGGAGATTGCGGAGCTCGTCAAGGAGGGCAAGCTCGATCCCGCCGACATCACTGAGGAGACGATTTCGCAGCATCTCTATACACGGGAAATGCCCGATGTCGATCTGCTGATCCGGCCGGGCAGCGAGCAGCGCATCTCCAACTTCCTGCTCTGGCAGTCCGCCTACGCGGAGCTCTATTTCTGCGACACGCTCTGGCCGGATTTCTCTCCGAAGGAATTTGACAAAGCAATCGTAGAATATGCAAACCGGACCAGACGGTTCGGCGCTGTCTGACATCGGGCGCGGAAGCGTCCCGCAGAGTACACAGAAAGGAGTGCGGCGAGCAGCCGCCGCATTGTATTATCATGGCAACTAGAATTATTTCCGCAGCAGTCGGAGTCGTCATCACACTGCTGGTTCTCTTTCTGCACAACACCATCGTTTTCCCGATTGCGCTCGGAATCATCGCCGCAATCCTGATCTTTGAATATCTGCGCGCGAATGACCTGCTCCGCTACCGGCTCTCCGCCGGCGGTGCGCTGCTTCTCGCCTTCGGTCTGCCGATTCTGTCCGACCTCTCCAGAGGGTACATCTCACGCTTCAGAACAATGCTCTGCGTGGTCTGCGTTGTCTGCATTCTGCTCGATTACATCCGGCATCAGACCAAAATGGCACAGAAGTCCTTTTCTGCGCTGATTGCCGGCATCGTGCTGATCGTGCTCCCGATCTCGACCATCATCCTGCTGAACAACAGACATGAGCAGCACGCGCTGGCACTGCTTCTGCTCGGTCTGGGCGGCGCATGGATCGCAGACTCCGGCGCGTACTTCGTCGGCAGCTCGATGGGCAAACACAAGCTCTGCCCGAGCATCAGCCCGCACAAGACCGTCGAGGGCTTCATCGGCGGCATCTTCTTCAACATCGTCTACTTTGTGCTCTTTGCACTGATCTATAACGCCATTTGCAGAAAGAACAATGTCAGCTTTGCGATTGATCCGTTCTCCTCGGTCATCGTGGCAATGGTCTGCGCGGTGCTCGGCACCATCGGCGATCTGACTGCTTCCGTCATGAAGCGTCAGCTGGAGATCAAGGACTTCGGAAAGCTCATGCCCGGCCACGGCGGCCTGCTCGACCGGTTCGACAGCGTTCTGCTCGTGCTGCCGTTCTTCTACGCCTATGTGGAGTCCAATGAGTTCTTCAACATCGTCACCCGCTGATGATGTACGCATCTGAAAAGGAGATTCTGTCAAATGATGAACAGTGTTGCGATTCTCGGCTCAACCGGCAGCATCGGAACGCAGGCGATTGAGGTTGCACAGAAACACGGTCTGCGCGTCACCGCCCTCGCCGCAAATACCCGCGTCGATGCGCTGGTGCAGCAGGCAAAGCTGCTGAAGCCGGAGCTTCTGTGCATCGCTGATGAATCCCGTTATCCTGCACTGAAGGAAGCGGCAGCCGGTCTTGGCTGCCGCCTTTTGGCAGGAATGGACGGTTTATGCGAAATTGCACAGCATTCCGGCAGTGAGATTCTGCTCAATTCCGTGGTCGGCATGGTCGGTCTGCTCCCGACGCTGACCGCAATTTCCGCCAAAAAGCCCCTCGCCCTTGCAAACAAGGAAACACTGGTCGCAGGCGGCGCACTCGTCATGGACGCCGCTGCCGCAAACGGTGTGCCGATCTTCCCCGTGGACAGCGAGCACTCCGCGATTTTCCAGTGTCTGCAGGGAAACAGACGCGAACAGCTCAAGAAGATCATCCTGACCGCTTCGGGCGGGCCGTTCTTCGGCAAAACGAAAGACGAGCTGCGGGAGATCTCCGTCGAGGACGCGCTCCGGCACCCGAACTGGAGCATGGGCAGCAAGATTACGATTGACTCCGCCACGCTGATGAATAAGGGCCTCGAATTCATCGAGGCAAGGTGGCTCTTTGACCTGACCGCCGATCAGATCGAAATTGTCGTACACCGGCAGAGCGTTCTGCACTCGGCTGTCGTCTACAACGATGAATCCGTCATCGGGCAGATGGGCGTACCGGACATGAAAATTCCGATTCAGTATGCGCTGCTCTACCCTGACCGGCTCCCCTGCCCGACCAGACCGCTCTCGCTGACCGACTGCGGTACGCTGACCTTTGCAAAGCCGGACTACGAGACCTTTGACTGCCTGACGGCCTGCATCCGGGCCAGCAGGACAGGCGGCACCGCTCCGGTCACGGCAAACGGCGCGAATGAAGCTGCCGTCGCCGCGTTCCTCGCCAGAAAGATTCCGTTCCTCAAAATCGGCGAGCTGGTCACGGCGGCGCTTGATACCCTGCCGGTCTCCCCGCTCACCTGCTACGAGGATGTCGTCCGCGCAGACCGTGCGGCAAGAGAATTCGTGGCCGGACAGATTGCCGGCGAACCGGTTAAGGCATAAATATTTTCCAGAACAGAGAGGATTTTTCTATGGGCTTTCTTACTGTGATCGTTGCGATCCTCTGCTTCGGCATCATCATCATGATTCACGAGGCAGGTCATTTCTTCGTTGCAAAAAAATGCGGCATCAAGGTGCTGGAATTTTCCATCGGCATGGGCCCCGCGATCGTTTCCAGACAGCGCGGCGAGACCAAATATTCCTGGCGGCTGCTGCCGATCGGCGGCTACTGCGCGATGGAGGGCGAGGACGAGAGCAGCAGCGATCCCAGAGCATTCCGCCGTCAGGCAGTCTGGAAGCGGATGCTGGTCACGGTCGCCGGCGCGGTCATGAACCTGATTCTCGGCTTTCTGCTGATTATCCTCGCGTGCAGCGTCGATACCGCCATCACGACCAACACCATCGCGGACTTCCACACAAACGCCGCGGGTGAGAACATCGCAACCTCCAACCAATGGCTGAAAGAGGGCGACCGCTTCATCTCGATCAACGGAATGCACATCTTTACGGCATCGGATATCTCCTATGCGCTCCAGAACGATGACTGCGAGACCTTTGACATCGTCGTGGAACGCGACGGCGCACGCATCCCGCTCGAAGGCGTGAAGTTCCTCGATACCGAAACGCAGGGGCTGCTCGACTTCCGCGTTGTCGGCGCAAAGAAAACCGTCGGCAATGTGCTGAGCTACACCTGCCGCAATTTTGTTTCAACGGCGCGTCTGATCTGGATTACGCTGATCGACCTCGTGCGCGGAAAGTACGGCTTCCACGATCTGTCCGGCGTCGTCGGCATCGTGGACACGACGGCGGAATATGTCCAGCAGTCCCGCAGCTTCCGCGAAGCCTGCCTGACGCTCTTTGAGCTGATGAGTTTCATCACGATCAATGTCGGCATCTTCAACCTGATTCCCTTCCCCGCACTGGACGGCGGCCGTCTGGTCTTCCTCATCATCGAGGCCTTCCGCAAAAAACAGATCCCTGCCAAGGTCGAGGGCATGATTCATTTCGCCGGACTTGCCGTGCTGATGCTGCTGATGATCGCCGTCACCTTCCAGGATGTATTCAAGATCTTTACGCGCTGACGGCGCGCTCCCGGTCATGAGGTACAGAATATGAAATTACTCAAATATTCCTGCCCGTTCGGCGGAAAGATTTATCCGATGTATCTGGCGCTTGCCTCGATTCTGATTCCGACATTCGGCCTGATGCTGACGGACATCAGCCCGTTTTACCGGATGGCAGCGTTATTCGGCTGCCCGATCGCCGTGCTGACGGCCTGCTTTTTCATCGAGCAGGCGCTGACGGATGACGAAAAGGCCATCTGCAATGACTGCGAAAATCCGCTCTGGCTGCCGGCCAATCCCGCGCTGGCAGATGCCGTCCGGAACCGCATCCACTTTCCGAACAGGCACACCTTCTCCGCGGTGTTCGTCAGCATCATCTTCGGCGCGAGCATTCTGACACAGATGATCGCAAGAGAATCCGGCGCGAGCATCGCGGTCTGCGCCATGGCGCCCGGCGGGCTGTTTGTCATGTTTCAGCTGATCTACACCTATCTGTGGAGCACGGTTGACGAAACCACCGTTTACACGATCATCCCGATTGACCATATGTACGATGTCAGGCACACAGGCAAGCACGGCCGTGAATGGTATGAGAGCTATATCGTTTTCTATCAGCCGGACGGCCGGTACACGCTCCATGCCCAGGACGGCGACGGCAGCGCAAACAGCGTGGTCATCGTCAAGCACCGCGGTATGGTCACATGGCTTCCCTACAAAGAGGAAAGGTTCTGAATGCTATGAGAAATCTGCATCCTGTCAAGGTCGGGCAGTGCGTGCTCGACGGCAAGCATATTTACATCCAGTCCATGCTCAACACGCGCTCGGACGACATCGAAGGCTCGGTGCAGCAGGCTAAGGCGCTTGAAGCCGCCGGCTGCGAAATCCTCCGCGCCGCCATTCCGAACATGGCCGCGGTCGCGCTGATTCCGGCGATCAAGCAGGAAATCGGGATTCCGCTCGTCGCAGACATTCACTTTGACTACCGGCTGGCACTCGCAGCAGCGGATGCCGGCATTGATAAAATCCGCATCAATCCGGGCAATATCGGCGGAATGGACCGCGTGAAGGCCGTCGCGGACAAGTGCCGCGAAAAGGGCATCCCGATCCGCATCGGCGTCAACTCCGGCTCGCTCGAAAAGGAGCTGCTGGCCAAGTACGGCGCTCCGACGCCGGAAGCACTCGTCGAAAGTGCGCTGCATCACGCAAAGCTCCTCGAACAGTGCGATTTTGACGACATCGTCATCTCCATCAAATCCTCGGATGTGCAGAACATGATCGCCTGCTACCGGCTGGCGGCCCGGTCCTGCAATTATCCGCTGCACCTCGGCGTGACAGAGGCCGGCACCGCCCGCATGGGACTGATTAAGTCCGCGGTCGGCATCGGCTCGCTGCTCTGCGACGGCATCGGCGAGACGATCCGCGTCTCCCTGACCGCCGACCCGATTGAGGAAATCGCCGCCGCGCAGGACATTCTCAAAGCAGTCGGCAGAAAAGAGGGCGTACAGCTCGTTTCCTGCCCGACCTGCGGGCGCACGCGCATCGACCTGATCGGCACGGCAAAGGCCGTCGAGGAGGCGCTGCGCGGCTGTAAGAAGAACATCAAGGTCGCGGTCATGGGCTGCATCGTCAACGGCCCCGGTGAGGCGCGGGAAGCCGATATCGGCGTCGCGGGCGGTGACGGCTGTGCCGTGCTGTTCAAGGGCGATCAGATTCTCAGAAAAGTACCGGAGGCGGAGATCATCCCCGCGCTGCTTGCGGAGATCGAAAAGCTGTGAACCGCAGGGAAGCCTATCCGTATTACGGCGCCATCGCGGACCGGTTTGAATACGGCAATGAAAGTGATGCGGCGTGCATCCCGGACGCAGAAGCACTCATCCGGCAGACACAGACGGAAACAGACAGCGAAGTGCTCGAAATGATCTTCTATGCGCTGATGATACTGGTCACGCACCGTAAAACGGCAAAGCTGCTCGATTTCAGCCCGATTACCGATCACTGGGAGCGCTTTGATGCAATGTCGCTTGATTATCTGCCGGATATCCTCGCGGAAACCGGTGATCTGCGGCATGAAGCGCTGCTCCGCAAAATCCACGCGAAATATCCGCAAATTGAAATCACCGACGCGCTCAGACTTCTTTCTTACAGAGCTGCGCAGCCTTAAAGGAGGTTCCCGGCATGATGCAGACCCTGCGCGAATTCCTGCGCGAATACGCCAAAAACCTTCCGGAACATGTACTGGACGGCAGGATCCGGCGGGTGCTGACGAATCCTGACCACACGAGACTTTATTTTGAAACTGAATTTGACCGGACGGTACCCTTTGCCGATCTGTCTGCCTTTGAGACGGAGCTCTCGGAGCGTCTTTCTCTGCAATCTGCAAGACTGCTCTGCCGGTATCCCGCAGAGGCATTCTCCGTTGCGGTGCTGCCCGATCTCTTTTTGTCCCTGCGCCGCGATCTGCCGCTCATCAACGGCTTTCTCGAAGGCGCGGACCTCAGCCTCGAAAACGGCGTGCTGTCCGTCGGCCTGAAGCAGGGCGGCGTGGATATCCTCGAACGGACGCATTTCCGCGAGGAGCTTGCACGGGCGATTCAGGCGATCTATTCCGTCCCGCTGACTGTCGAATTCTCCGGCACGCATCTGCGTGTCACCGAGGACGACTTCAACCGGATGCAGAGCGATGTGCTGGCCGATCTGCCGCAGAACCGCTATGAAGTGCCGGAGGAAAAGCAGCCCGAACCCGATACGCCGATCTTTTCGGCGCTTCATGCGGACATCAAGCCGGTTCAGCCCGAAATGCCCGCGAAATCCGATCTCAGCGTCCTCTACGGGCGGACCGTACGGGAAAAGCCGACGCCGATCTCCGAGGTCGTGCAGCAGATCGGCAGCACGGCGGGCGGCGCAAAGAAATTCTCTGTCGCCGCGGAAATCTTCACAAAGCCGGAATCCCGGCAGCTCAAAAACGGCAAGACGATCATTTCATTCCCCGTCACCGACTACACGGGCAGCCTGCTCGTCAAGCTCTTTCTCGATGAACAGAAGCTCAGGGACTTCCCGTCAGACCAGTGCAAAAAGGGCGCGTCCCTGCTGATCTACGGCTCCGTCGAATACGACACCTATGACCACGATATCGTCATCAAGCCGGCTGCAATCAACCGCTACGACGCGGACCGCCGCACGGACGATGCCCCGGTGAAGCGCGTCGAACTGCATCTGCACACCAATATGTCTGCCATGGACGCGGTCACCTCGGCGGAAGCACTCTGCGGCCGCGCACATGACTGGGGACACCGCGCCGTCGCCATCACCGACCACGGCGTCGTACAGGCCTTCCCCGAAGCGATGAACGCGACCGAGAAATGGAAGGATTTCCGCGTCATCTACGGCTGCGAGGCTTATGTCGTGGACGATATGACCGTGCATAAGATCATCGACACGCCCGACACGCGCACCCCGCAGGACGAGGTCATTGTCTTTGATGTCGAGACGACCGGCTTTTCCTTCCAAAACGACCGCCTGACCGAAATCGGCGCCGTGAAGGTCAAGGGAATGCGCATCGTGGACAGCTTTGACACCTTCGTCAATCCGGAGCGGGACATCCCGCAGAAAGTGCAGGATCTGACGCATATCACGCCGGACATGGTGGCCGACGCGCCGAAGGAGGAGGAGGCCGTCCGGCAGTTTCTCGCGTTCTGCGGGGAGCGTCCGGTGCTGATCGCGCACAATGCCGAGTTTGATACCTCCATGCTGCGTGCGGTCTTTGAACGGCACGGCATGGACTTCCCCTTTGTGACGCTGGATACCCTGTGGCTCAGCCGCGCCATGCTGCCGGAGCTCTCCAAGCACAAGCTCGACACCGTCGCAAAGCACTTAAAGCTCGGAAAATTTGAGCATCACCGTGCCGCGGACGACGCCTATATCCTCGCAAAAATCTATCTGAATCTCATGGAGCGCGCCGTCCGGGAGTACGGCATCACAACGCTCGGCGACCTGAATGTCAGGCTACCGAATGTGGACCTCAGAAAGCTCCGGTCACATCACCAGATCATTCTGGCCAAGAATCAGACCGGCATGAAGAACCTCTACCGGCTTGTCTCCTATTCCCAGCTCGACTATTTCTATAAAAAGCCGCTGATGCCGAAGTCCCTGCTGGTCAAGCACAGAGAAGGTCTGATTTACGGCTCCGCCTGTGAGGCCGGCGAGCTGTTCTCAGCAATCGTGGACGGCAAACCGGACGAGGAGCTGCTCGAAATCGCGCGTTTTTACGACTATCTCGAAATCCAGCCGCTTGCAAACAACCTCTTTATGCTGCGCGACGACAGATATGCCGCGCAGACCGAGGAGGACCTCCGGAACTATAACCGCAAGGTGCTGGAGCTCGGCGACCGGCTCGGCATCCCGGTCTGTGCGACCTGCGATGTCCACTTCATGGACGAAAAGGACGGCATCTACCGGCAGATTTTACAGGCCGGAAACGGCTTCAGCGACACAGACCATCAGGCGCCGCTCTTCCTGCGCACCACCGACGAGATGCTGGAAGAATTTGACTATCTGGGCGCAGACCGCGCCTATGAGGTCGTCGTGACCAACACGAATCTCATCGCGGACAGGAT
Organism: Oscillospiraceae bacterium; assembly: GCA_024695445.1. Lineage (GTDB taxonomy): Bacteria > Bacillota > Clostridia > Oscillospirales > Ruminococcaceae > Firm-04. The sequence goes on along the minus strand of JAILIG010000039.1, from coordinate 4,798 downwards.
CGACCGCTGCCACGCGATCCCGAAGGGCACCTTTACCCCGTCGATTCCCGGCGCAGAGGAGGACCTCATCCGCATCACCACGGAAAAGGCCAAGAGCATTTACGGCGATCCGCTGCCGGAGCTCGTGCAGAAGCGTCTGGACAGAGAGCTCGGCTCGATCTGCAAGCACGGCTTCTCCGTTTTGTATATGATCGCGCAGAAGCTCGTCGCAAACTCTGAAAAGCACGGCTATCTGGTCGGCTCCAGAGGCTCGGTCGGCTCCTCCTTCGTCGCCTCAATGGCAGGCATCTCCGAGGTCAATCCGCTCGTACCGCACTATGTCTGCCCGAAGTGCAAGCATTCCGAATTCTTCACAAAGGGCGAGGTCGGCTCCGGCTTTGACCTGCCGCCCAAAAGCTGCCCCGAATGCGGCACTGACATGAAGCGCGACGGCCATGACATTCCGTTCGAGACCTTCCTCGGCTTCGACGGCGACAAGGCTCCGGATATCGACCAGAATTTCTCCAGCGAATATCAGTCCGAATCGCACCGCTACACCGAGGAACTCTTCGGCCGCGCCAATGTCTTTAAGGCCGGTACAATCTCCGGCGTGCAGGACAAGATCGCCTACGGCTATGTCAAGCACTACCTCGAAGACTGCGGCGTCACCGTCAACAACAGCGAAATCAACCGTCTCGTCGCGGGCTGCGTCGGCGTCAAGAAAACGACCGGCCAGCATCCGGGCGGCATGGTCGTCATCCCGGAGGACTTCGATATCTTCGATTTCACCCCCGTGCAGCAGCCCGGAGATCCGGACGAATCCGACGACTCCGATATGATTATCACGACGCACTTCGACTTCCACAAGCTGCATGACACCATTCTGAAGCTCGACGAGCTCGGCCATGTTGTGCCGACGCTCTACAAGCATCTCGAAGACCTGACCGGCATCAAAATCGCCGATGTCCCGACGACCGATCCGAAGGTCTTTCAGATGTGTACGGACTGCTCCGTGCTCGGCGTGACAGAGGAGGATATCTTCTGCAAGACCGGCTCGCTCGGCATTCCGGAAATGGGCACCAACTTCACCATCGGAATGCTGCTGGACGCCAAGCCGAAGCTCTTTTCCGATTTTCTCCAGATTTCCGGTCTGTCGCACGGCACCGATGTGTGGCTCGGCAACGCACAGGAGCTGATCGCCAACGGCACCTGCACGATTTCCAATGTCATCGGAACCCGTGACTCGATCATGACCTATCTGCTCTATCACGGCGTCGAGCCGAAGCAGGCCTTCCAGATCATGGAGGACACCCGAAAAGGCAAGGCTCCCAAGACCTTCACCGAGGAGCGGATGCAGATGCTGCGTGACCACGATGTTCCGCAGTGGTACATCGACTCCTGCCTCAAGATCAAGTATATGTTCCCGAAGGCACACGCCGCGGCCTATGTCACGGCGGCCATCAAGCTCGGCTGGTTCAAGCTCTACCGCCCGCTCGAATACTACGCGACCTATTTCTCTGTCCGCGGCGGAGACTTTGACGCAGAGCTTGCCGTGGCCGGCATCGACGCGGTGCGCGGCAAGATCCGCGAGCTGGCCGCCAAGGGCAAGGAATGCACCAAGAAGGAAGGCGACCTGCGCGAAATCCTGCTGATCGTCAATGAGGCGATGTCCCGCGGCATCCAGTTTTTGCAGGTTGATCTGCGTCGTTCGCACGCCGTCGATTACCTGATCGAGGACGGCAAGCTGCGCATTCCCTTTGCCGCGATCGGCGGCATCGGCGAAAAGGCAGCGGAAAAGCTCTACGAGACAGCGCAGCACGGCGACTTCATCTCTGTTTCGGAATTCCAGGAGCAGAGCGGTGCATCAAAAGCGACAATCGAAGCGCTCGAAGCACTGGGGGCTTTGGGGAATCTTCCGAAATCCAATCAGCTCTCCCTTTTCTGACTTGACTTTTCTCTGATAATATGGTATCATAGTAGCATGATACCATGCTAGCGTGTTAGCACGCTAAAGCGAACCGTGACAAAAAGGAGAACCGAATGAACAAATATGACCGCATCACGCCGGAGGGCACAAGAGATTCCCTCTTTGCGGAATGCACGCTCCGCCGTGACATCGAAAGCCGCCTGCACGGGCTCTTTGCCGCACGCGGGTACAGCGAAATCATCACGCCGACGCTGGAATTCTTTGATGTATTCAGCCGCAAGGCACAGCCTTTCCCGCAGGAGCAGATGTATAAGCTCACCGATGCGAAGGGCAGACTGCTCGTGCTCAGACCGGACAATACCGTCCCGATCGCAAGAGTCTGCGCGACCAGACTGCGCGACGCCGCACTCCCGCTGCGCCTGTGCTACAATCAGAATATCCATGTCATCTCCCCGTCGCTGAAGGGCCGGGACGATGAAATTTCACAGTCCGGCATCGAGCTGATCGGCTCCGATTCCCGCATGGCCGATCTGGAGGTCATCGCGGCTGCGGCTGACGCCCTGAAGGCCTGCGGCGGGGAATATGCACTGGAGCTCGGCAATGCGGCATTCTTCCGCACGCTGATGGCCGAGCTGCCCGCTTCCGATGCCGTCAAGGAGCAGCTCAGAGACTGCATCGAAACCAAGAACTATCCCGCGCTCAACGATCTGCTGGACACGCTGCCGGAATCGGAGGCCGCCTCGGCACTGCGGATGCTCCCCCGCCTCTACGGCGGCGAGGAGGTCTTTGCAAAGGCATCCGCACTCTGCAAAAGCAGCGAAATTGCCGCAATTCTGGATGATCTCCACGCCCTGTGGCAGTCCGTTTCGCAGTTTGCCGGCAAGGAGCGCGTCCGTGTCGATCTCGGCATGATGCACCGCACCGACTATTACACCGGCATGATTCTGCGCGGCTATCTCTCCGGATACGGCGAGGAAATCCTCTCCGGCGGCCGCTATGACAAGCTGCTTGCCGAATTCGGCTACGATGTTCCCGCGACGGGCTTTGCCGTCAACATCGACGCCGTGGTCAAGGTGCTGAGCCGTCAGCAGGCGCCGCAGACCGCACTGCCCGCCAGCAATGTGCTGATCTGGGCGGCAAAGGGCTGTGAGGCGGAGGCCGTCGAGGCGGCGCGCAATCTCCGCGAAAAGGGACTGGTCGTCGAGCACTCCCTCTCGGAAACGCTGGACGAAGCGCGTACATACGCCGCCGCACACGGCATCGACAGCGTTCTGCCGATCGAACAGGCAAAGGAGGGATAACGATGCAGAGACCGCTTCGCATTGCCCTGACCAAGGGCAGACTCGAAAAAGATACCGTCGGACTGCTTGAACAGCTCGGCTTTGACTGCACCGCTGTCCGCGAAAAGGGCAGACGCCTGATTCTTCCCGTCGGAGACGGCAGCATCGAGGTCGTGCTCGCCAAGGCAAACGATGTCATCACCTATGTCGAACACGGCGTCTGCGATCTGGGCGTCGTCGGCAAGGACACGATTCTGGAGATGCAGGGCAAGTTCTATGAGCTGCTCGATCTTGGCTTCGGCCGCTGCAAATTTGCGCTCGCCGTCAAAAAGGGCACCGATTTTTATTCCGGCTACGGCGTCAAGACCATTGCCTCGAAATACCCGAATGTCACCCGCCGCTTCTTTGAAGCAAAGGGCATGGATGTCGATATCGTCAAGATCGAGGGCTCTGTCGAGCTCGCGCCCCTGCTGGAGCTTTCGGACGGCATCGTGGACATCGTCGAAACCGGCACGACACTCAAGGAAAACGGTCTGGAGGTTTTTGAGGATGTCTGCCCGATCTCCGCACGGCTCATTGCCAATACCGTCAGCATGAAGCTCAGGCAGAGTGAAATTGAAGCGCTCGTTTCACAAATTGAAGCGTATTTCGGGAACGCGTAATCCGCGCATTCCGCATTCTGCATTTCATAAAAGGAGGAACCCGCTATGCAAGTCATCCGCTGCAACGGCACGGACGAAGCCACATTTTTCGCGCAGCTTCGCAGCAGAAGTGCCGCACCTGATCCGAAGGTCGTCGAGACAGTCACGGCCATTCTCGAAGATGTCCGCACGAAGGGCGATGAGGCCGTCCGTGCCTATACCGAAAAATTTGACGGCAAATGCCCCGAAGCCTTCGAGGTCGATGCCGATACCATTTCCGATGCGCTCGAAGCCGCTGATCCGAAGTTCGTCGAGGCACTGCTGAACGCCATCGAAAACATTTCCGATTTCCACAACCGCCAGAAGGAGCAGGGCTTCACGAACGCCCGCCCCGACGGCGTCATTCTCGGACAGCGTCTGCGCGGTCTGGAGCGCGTCGGCCTCTATGTCCCCGGCGGCACGGCGGCTTATCCGTCCTCTGTGCTGATGAACGCGATTCCCGCGAAAATCGCCGGCGTCAAAGAGCTGATTATGGTCACCCCGCCCGCAAAGGACGGCAAGCCGAATCCCGATATTCTCGTCGCGGCATCGCTCTGCGGCGTGGACCGCATCTTCCTCATGGGCGGTGCGCAGGCAATCGCGGCACTGGCATACGGCACCGACTCCATTCCGCGTGTCGATAAGATCGTCGGTCCGGGCAATATTTTCGTGGCAACAGCCAAGCGTCTGCTGTACGGCGTGGTCGATATCGACATGGTTGCCGGTCCAAGCGAAATCCTTGTCATGGCGGATGACACCGCAAACCCGAAGTATGTCGCCGCCGACCTGATGTCGCAGGCGGAGCACGACAGGCTCGCCTCTGCCATTCTCGTGACGACCTCCGAGCGCATCGCAGCCGAAACACAGACCGAGATCGAGCGGCAGATGCGCTATCTCAGCCGCAGTGAGATCATCCGCGCCTCGCTGGACAA
>JAILIG010000063.1 GCA_024695445.1 Oscillospiraceae bacterium | reverse complement strand
GCCTCTCTGAGCTGCTGCTCCGTCACCTGCGACGGCGCGCCGAGCAGCAGATCCTGCGCATTGCCGTTCAGCGGGAACGCAATGACATTGCGGATCGTCTCCGTATCGGCCAGCAGCATAATCATGCGGTCGATGCCGGGCGCCATGCCTGCGTGCGGCGGCGCACCGTACTGGAAGGCCGTATACAGCGCGGAGAACCGTGCCGCCAGCTCCTCCTCGGTGTAGCCTGCCAGTGCAAAGGCCTTCTTCATGATGTCCACGCTGTGGTTTCTCACCGCGCCGGACGCCAGCTCAATGCCGTTGCAGACGAGGTCGTACTGATATGCGAGAATCTCCAGCGGATCGCTGTTCTCCAGTGCCTCCAGACCGCCCTGCGGCATCGAGAACGGATTGTGCGTAAAGTCGAGCTTTTTCGTCTCCTCGTTGATCTCGTACATCGGGAAATCGACCACGAAGCAGAAGCGGAACGCATTTTTCTCGATCAGGTCAAGGCGCTCGCCGAGCCATGTGCGGATCTGTCCCGCAAAGCTGTCCACAGCACGCGGCGCATCGGAGATGAAGAACACCGTCTCGCCGTCCTTGATGCCGGAAATCTCGCGGATCTCGGCGCGCTGCTCATCGCTGAGGAACTTGTCGATCGGGCCCTTGAAGGCATCCTGTCCCGCGACTGCGGTCAGATAGCCGAGGCCCTTCATGCCGATGCCGGTCGCAAATTTCAGGGAATCCTCAAAGAACTTCTTGGAGCACTCGGAGCAGTCCGCGACGATGCCGCGCACCGGTCTGCCCTTGAATGCCTTGAACTCGACCTTCGAGAAGAACCCGGTCAGGTCGATGATTTCGAGCGGGTTGCGCAGGTCGGGCTTGTCGGAGCCGTACTTCAGCATGGACTCACGGTAGGTGATGCGTTCAAACGGCGCATCGGAAATGACCGCATCGGGCTTGAACTCCCTGAAGGTCTCGGAGATGACCTTCTCGCAGACGGCCAGCACCTCGTCCTGCGTTGCAAACGCCATTTCAAAGTCGAGCTGATAAAACTCGCCCGGCGAACGGTCCTGTCTGGCGTCCTCATCGCGGAAGCAGGGCGCGATCTGGTAGTATTTGTTGAAGCCGGAGACCATCAGCAGCTGCTTGAACTGCTGCGGCGCCTGCGGCAGCGCATAGAACTTGCCCTTGTGCTTTCTGCTCGGCACGAGGAAGTCACGCGCACCCTCCGGAGAGGATGCCGTCAGGATCGGCGTCTGGATGTCGAGGAAGCCGAGCTCCTCCATCTTGCGGCGCAGATAAGTGATGACTCTGGAGCGCAGGATGATGTTCTCGTGAATTTTCGGATTTCTGAGGTCTAAATAGCGGTACTTCAGGCGCACCTCCTCACGGGTGTCCATCGACTCCGCCGGAATGAACGGCAGCATGGATTTGGACGGTCCCAGCAGCTCGATCTGCTCGACATGAACCTCGACCAGACCGGTTTCCAGCTTCGGATCCACGGTGTCGGCGTCGCGCGCGACCACCTTGCCCGTCACGGAGATGACGGCTTCTCTGCCGATGCCCTTGAGCATCGCGTCATCGTGGAAAACGACCTGCGTGATGCCGGTTTCGTCGCGGAGCGCCAGAAAGAGCACGCCGCCGTGGTCACGGATCGTATCAACCCAGCCCGCCAGCGAGACGGTCTGCCCGATGTTCTCCGGACGCAGTGCATTGCACATGACTGTACGGTACATAACTTGGTTTCCTCCATTCAAAAATCTGACCGGAACATAAAAAACGCCCCAAAGCCTGACTGCACGGAACAGTCAGCTTCGGGACGAGCATTTCAGAACCTGAAAACCCGCGGTGCCACCCGATTTAACCGCGAAGGACGCGGTTCACTTTTTTATGGGGCTTTGACGGTCGTGCGGCGAGCCGCGCGGGAGTGTTGCCGCATCCGATACTCCGCAGCCGGGCTTTCAGCCTGTGGCGCCGGCTTCTCTGGTCGGATTTCCGTGGGGATGCAGGTCTCCGGTTATTATTTTAGCCTGTTTTTGCCGATTTGTCAAGCACAAACCCGCCGCTCACGGACACCGCACCGGCATTTTTAGGATGTTGCACAAAATAGCACTTGACACCGCCGTCCTTTTATAGTATAATGGATACAGATGCAGCCGCATCAATCCGAACTACAAGGAGGCATACTTCATGGAACTGAAGGGTTCAAGAACAGAAGCGAATCTGCAGGCGGCATTCGCAGGCGAATCGCAGGCACGCAATAAGTACACCTATTTTGCATCGAAGGCCCGCAAGGAGGGCTATGTCCAGATCGCGGAAATTTTTGAGGAGACCGCAAACAACGAGAAGGAGCACGCAAAGATCTGGTTCAAGGAGCTGCACGGCGGCGACATTCCGGACACCGTCGCAAACCTCAATGCGGCAGCAGACGGCGAGAACTACGAGTGGACCGATATGTATGCCGAATTTGCCCGCGTGGCAAAGGAGGAGGGCTTCACCCGCATCGCAGCACTGTTTGAAATGGTCGGAAAAATCGAAAAGGCGCACGAGGAGCGCTACCGCAAGCTGCTCGCCAACATCGAGGGCGGTCTGGTCTTCTCCCGTGACGGCGACATGATCTGGGAATGTGCAAACTGCGGCCATATCGTCATCGGCAAGAACGCGCCGAAGGTATGTCCGGTCTGCGCGCATCCGCAGTCCTATTTCAAGCTGCGCGCCGAGAATTACTGATCTGCCGCGGGATTTCGCACCGCTTCAAAAAAGCCCTGTGAAGGGCTGTCATAAAAAGGGGAGCTTGTAGACAGGCTGAGAGGAAGGCAATTGAGCCTTCGACCCATAACCTGATTTGGATAATGCCAACGGAGGGACATACCGCACATACGGCGGGGACTGTTTGTTTGAAGGCAGTCCCCG
>JAILIG010000061.1 GCA_024695445.1 Oscillospiraceae bacterium | reverse complement strand
GTGTAGTGATTGACCAGATACTGCTCCATATTCGTGCGGATGCGCTCCTCGGTCTGTGCCAGCAGTGCCAGAATCCACTGGTCAAGCTGGTTGTCGGACTGCGGAACGGTCAGTGTCTCCGGATGATAACCGTCGATGTTCGCGTAGGAGATGTAGAAATTGCAGGCATTCCACAGCGGCAGGATCAAGCTCTGCAGCATATCGGAAATGCCGGAATCCTTAAAGCGCAGATCGCCGACCAGCATGGCATTCGACTGGAACAGGTACAGGCGGAAGGCGTCTGTGCCGAATTCCTTCATCAGCTTCATCGGATCGGTGTAATTGTGATTGGACTTCGACAGCTTCTTGCCGTTTTCGTCCAGGATCGTGCCGTGTACGACGCAGTTTTTGAAGGCCGGACGGTCAAAGAGCGCCGTGGCCAGCACATGGAGATAGTAGAACCAGCAGCGGATCTGACCGGTGTACTCGACGATGAAATCGCACGGGAAGTGGGACTCAAACCACTCCTTGTTCTCAAACGGATAGTGCTTCTGTGCGAAGGGCACGCAGCCGGACTCAAACCAGCAGTCCAGCACCTCCGGCACGCGCTTCATTGTCGCGCCGCACTTGCAGGGGAAGGTGATCTCATCGACATACTGACGGTGCAGATTGTCCAGCCGCTTGCCGGAACGCGCCTCGATCTCATCCAGAGAGCCGAGCACGACGCGCTCGCCGCAGTCCGGGCATTCCCAGATCGGGATCGGCGTGGACCAGTAGCGGTTTCTGGAGATGTTCCAGTCGCGGGCGTTTTCGAGCCACTTGCCGAAGCGGGATTCCTTGACCGAATCCGGTACCCAGTTGACATCCTTGTTCAGCTCGATCAGTCTGTCCTTGAGCTTTTCGACGCTGAGATACCACGCATCCATGGCCTTGTAGATCAGCGGCTCGCGGCAGCGCCAGCAGTGCGGATAGTTATGCTCGATCGTGCCGTCCGCGACCGCCTTGCCGTTGTCATAGAGGAAGCGGATGACCGCCGGGTTCATCTCGATGACGGTCTTGGCGTCGGTATCGGTGTAGAAGTCGGTGACCTCCTTCGTGAAGTGTCCCTTCTCATCGACCGGATTGACCATCGGAATCTTGTGATTGCGGCAGGTCCAGTAGTCGTCCTCACCGAAGGCCGGCGCGGTGTGAACAATGCCGACGCCCTCGTCGGAGCCGACATAGTCTGCCGTCACGACGCGGAAGGCGCCCTCCTTCGCCATATCGGCAAAGTACGGGAACAGCGGCTCATAGGTCTTGCCGACCAGATCGGCGCCCTTGCACTCCTTCAGGATCTCCGGCTGCTTGCCGAAGAGCTTCGGGAAGGACTTGAGCGTGGCCTTGCAGGCGATGAACACCTCATCCCCGACTGCCACATAGGCATAGTCCAGATTTTCACCGACTGCGAGGCAGAGGTTGGAGGGCAGTGTCCACGGCGTGGTTGTCCACGCGAGGAAGTAGACCTGCTTGCCGTTCAGCTGCTCGTCGGTCTTGAATTTTGCAATGATCCATCTGTCCTGACGCGGACGGGTGGAGTCGGATTCTCTCGTGTCGGAGATGGAGAGCGAGGTCTCGCAGCGGCAGCAGTAGGGCGTGACGCGGTAATTGCGGTAAATAAGGCCCTTGTCATAGCACTGCTTGAACGCCCACATGACAGACTCCATGTAGGAGAGATTCATCGTCTTGTACGCGCCGTCGTAATCAACCCAGCGCGCCATCTGATCGACATATTCGCGCCATGTCTCGTTGTTTTTCGAGACGATGTCGCGGCAGACATCGTTGAATTTTCCGATGCCGATCGAGCGCTCAATCTCGGTTTTGGAGTCGATGCCGAGCGCCTTTTCCGCCTGCGTTTCGATCGGCAGGCCGTGGCAGTCCCAGCCCCAGACTCTGGGGACGGAGTAGCCGCGCATGGTGTGGTAGCGGGCAATCAGGTCCTTGATAAAGGAGACCAGAACCGTGCCGTGGTGCGGAATGCCGGTCGGGAACGGAGGGCCGTCGTAGAATACGACCTCCTCGGTCTGACCGTTGTTCACGGACTGCTCAAAGACCTTCCGGTTTTTCCAGTCCGCGAGCATTTCCGCCTGAATCTTCGGCAGATTCGGACGGCCTTCGAGCGGCTGATAGCGTTTGACGGACATAAGGATACATCCTTTCTCTCATGTGATTTCATGGAATAAACATACTCTATCAGTATAGCACATCAGCGCGCAAAAGTCAAGCGCCGGACGGTGTTTTTTCGCGGCACGGCGCACAGCAGCTCCGCACACAAAGCTCAGATTTCTTTTTTCGCTGCGCTTGACATTTTTCGTGCAATATGTTATACTGAAATCGCAATATAGTCTTGGCAATTTCATTACACTATGTCAGATCGGAGGAAGTCAAAATGGCAGAAAAGCGCACACCGGTACCAAAGCCCCAGAAGGCTCCCGCCCCCACCTATCGTGTTTTTGTTTCTTCAACATACACAGATATGATTCCGTACAGAGATGCGATCAAAGAGGCGATTGAACGCAGCAACTGCATGGCTATCGGGATGGAACGATTTGGAGCAAGAGCAGTCCCGCCGCTGGAGACCTGTTTCAACCAGCTGACCGAGTGCCAGATTTATGTCTGCGCAATCGGTATGCGGTACGGCAGCATAGACAAAGGGACAGGAAAATCCTACACGCAGCTTGAATTTGAAAAGGCAAAGTCTCTGAACATACCGATTCTTGCTTTCCTGATTGACGAAAAGAACCCCGAAGTCAAGATTTCGATACAGAACATTGACACCGATGCGGAATCAATTACGAAACTGCAGGCATTCAAGGAGAGCATCACAAGCTCAAAGAAAATCACCTGCGATTTCTTCACCTCCGCCGAGGATCTGACCATTAAGGTCCAGCAGGCGCTCCAGAATGAAATCAACCGGCAGGAAGAACAGCGCAAAGCAGAAAT
>JAILIG010000056.1 GCA_024695445.1 Oscillospiraceae bacterium | reverse complement strand
CTGAGCCGCTGCCCGCAGATTGTGGCGGCGAACAAATCCGACCTCGCCGATGAGGCGCAGATCGAACGCCTGCGGGCATATATCGAGGGGAAGGGGCTGCCCTTCTTCGTGATCTCCGCGGCGGCGGTACAGGGCGTGCAGCCGCTTCTCAACAAGGTCTATGAGGTCCTGCAGACGCTTCCGCCGGTCAAGCGGTTTGAGCCGGAGGCGGCGCCGGAGCCGAGCGAAGCGGAAACAAAGCGCTTCACGGTCACGGCCGAGAACGGCGTCTATGTCGTCGATGCGCCGTTCATGGAGCCGATCATGCGGACGGTCAATCCGGACGACTGGTCGTCGCTGCAGTATTTCGAGCGCGTCCTGCGTTCGAGCGGCATCATCGACGCACTGGTTGCGGCCGGCGTGCAGGAGGGCGATACCGTTGCGCTCAACGGTTTCGAGTTTGACTATGTCGATTGAGACACTGACGGCGGAGACGCCGATGGAGCCTGCCGCCGCACAGCAGTACAGCCCGCTGACGCTCGCATTTCTCGGCGACAGCGTCTATGAGGTCATGGTGCGCGAGCGGATCCTGCGCGAGGCAAACCGCCCCGCACGCGATCTGCACACACTGGCGGTCGCCCATGTCCGTGCGGCGTATCAGGCGGACGCCGCACTGCGCATCGCCGCAATGCTGAGCGACGAGGAGGCGGAAATCTTCCGCCGCGGACGGAATGCCAGCGGCATCAGCGTGCCGAAGCACGCGACACCGGCGGATTACAGAAAGGCAACGGGCATCGAGTGCCTGTTCGGATATTTATATTTATGCGGACGCGCAGCGCGCCTGCGGGAGCTGTTCCGGACCGTCTGGGAGGACAGCGCCGCAGCGGACGCGCCGGCAGAAGCAGAGTGAGGAGGATTACTATGTCGGGACATTCCAAGTGGAATAACATCAAGCGGAAAAAGGAAGCGACCGATGCGGCAAAGGCGAAAATCTTTACCAAGATCGGCAGAGAGATGATGGTCGTCATCCGTGAGGGCGGCGCAGACCCGAACAACAACAGCAAGCTGCGCGACCTCATTGCCAAGGCGAAGGCGAACAATGTGCCGAATGACAACATCGACCGCCTCATCAAGAAGGCTGCCGGCGACGGCGACAAGAACAGCTACGAGAGCATGGTCTATGAGGGCTACGGTCCGAGCGGCGTCGCGGTCATCGTCGAGTGCCTGACGGACAACAAGAACCGCACCGCCGCGAACATCCGCCATTATTTCGACAAGTTCGGCGGCAATCTCGGCACGAGCGGCTGCGTCTCCTATCTGTTCACCTTAAAGGGAGTCATCGTCATCGAGCATGACGGCGAGCTGGAAGAGGACAGCGTGCTGGAAGATGTCATGGAGCTCGGCGGCGACGATATGACCTATTCCGAAGACAGCATCGAGATCGTCTGCCAGCCGGACGCGCTGCACGACCTGCGCGAGGGTCTGACCGCAAAGGGCTACCTGATCGTCTCCGCGGAGGAGGAGCAGGTGCCGGGCACTTATGTCGAGCTGACCGACGAGGAGCATCTCAAGAAGATGGGCCTGCTGCTGGAGCACCTCGAAGACGACGACGATGTCCAGAATGTGTGGCACAACTGGGATATGCCGGACGAGGAATGAAAGGTTTTTGCCGGTAAAACGGCGAAATACACCGCATTTCACGGCGGACAGTTGGTCAAAGTGCCGAAAACCGCGCCGAAATATCGGAAAATGCTTGCATTTTTGCGGAAAATGTGGTATAGTATAGCAGTACAAAAGATGGAAAGCAGAAAGACCGGAAACAAATTCCGGTCTTTCGTTTTGCAGTCAATGCTTCCGTCTGAAGCGGAAAGAAAGGAAGCCCCGATTTGCGCGGGCGGCAGGTGAACCGATGAAATGAAGCTGAAAAAATTCGGCGGGACCGAGAGCCGCATCTATGAGCTGGTGCAGCCGATCGCGGAGGAAATCGGCCTGATCGTCTGGGATGTCCGGTTTGAGAAGGAGGGCGCGCTGTGGTATCTGCGCGTGCTGCTCGATCATATGGAGCGTCCCGTGAACATCACGGACTGCGAGCAGGTGACCAGACCGCTCAGCAAGCTGCTCGATGAGCTCGATCCGATCCCCCAGAGCTACACGCTGGAGGTCGGCTCGGCGGGACTTGAACGCGAGCTGATCCGCGAGACGCATTTTGACGCCTGCGAGGGCAGCCCCGTGCGCGTGCGGATGATCCGTCCGCTCGAAGACGGCACGCGGGACCTGACCGGCACGCTGCTGCACTGCGACAAAGAGCAGGTTACGCTGGAAACGGCAGACGGGGAGCTTTCCCTGCCTCTGGCCGGCATTGCATTTGTCCGGCTCGCCGATTTTGACGAGGATGAAATCCGCCGCGCAAACGACAGCGCGGAACAAGCCTGAATGACAATTCCGCGGCAGAACCTGCGCGGAAATTGCGATATTGAGAGGAGTACAGGTCATGAACGAAGGGTTCTTTGAGGCACTGGCTGCACTTGGCAGCGAGAACAGTGTCGAGCAGACGCTGCTGGTGGAGCGCATCTCCGCGGCAATGCTCAAGGCGGCGCAGAAGGCATATCCCTACGCCGAGGACGACGACATCCGCGTGGAGATTGATCCCGCGACGCGGCAGTTCGACATCTACATGAAGAAGAGCGTCGTCGAGGGCGAGCCGAAGACGGACTACGAGGTCAGCCTTGAGCAGGCCCGGCTGCACGATCCGGACTGCGAGCTCGGCGATCTGGTGGAATGTCTGCTGGATCCGGTAAAATTCGGCAGAAGCATCGCACAGTTTGCGAAGCAGAGCATCCGCGGCGATCTGCGTCAGATCAACCGCGAGCAGATTCTGGAAAAATTTGAGGACAAGGAGCATCAGCTCATCACCGTCCGCGTCACGCAGGTGGATCCGGCACGCGGTACGGTCACGGTCGAGTATGACCACACCGAGCTGTATCTCTCCCGCAGCGAGCAGCTCTTTACCGAGACAATCATCGACGGCAAGCCCACCCGCGTCTATGAGCCGCTGCACGAGGGCGACCTCATCAAGGTTTATGTGACTACGATTGCCAACCGCACCAAGAAGCCGATCGTCCGCATCTCCCGCGTGGACCGCGGATTTGTCGAGCGGCTGCTGGAGCAGTCGATTCCCGAAATCACGGACGGCACGATCGAGATCCGTGCGATTTCCCGTGAGGCGGGCTTCCGCTCGAAGGTCGCGGTCAGCTCAAATGATCCGAATGTCGATCCGGTCGGCACCTGCATCGGTGAGCGCAGCTCCCGTATTTCCGCAGTGGTCAAAGAGCTGCACGGCGAAAAGATCGACATCATCCGCTATTCGGACGATCCGGTCGAGTTCATCGTCAACGCGCTGGCACCGGCCAAGGTGCTGTCCGTGACGATTGAGGAAAGCGAACCGCCGACCGCAAAGGTCGTCGTGCCGAACGCAGAGGCATCGCTCGCAATCGGTCAGAAGGGACAGAATGCAAAGCTGGCAGCCAAGCTGACCGGCTACAAGATCGACATCAAGAAGGAAATCCCCGATCCGGAGGATCTGCAGCCTGAGGAATCCGATCTGGATGCCGACGGGCTGCCCGCCGGTGAGGAGTGAGCGGAAAGCAGAGGTGTTGAGATGACACCGAAGAAGATTCCGATGCGGATGTGCGTCGGCTGCGGCGAAATGAAGCCGAAGCGGGAGCTGATCCGCGTGGTCCGGCAGCCGGAGGGCGGCATCGTGCTCGATGCAACCGGAAAGAAATCCGGACGCGGCGCCTATATCTGCCCGTCGGGCGAGTGCCTGAAAAAAGCACAGAAGGCGCGGCGGCTCGAAAAGGCGTTTTCCTGTCAGATCGGCGCAGAAGTCTATGCGTCGCTCGCGGCGTCCATGACGGAGCAGGAGGCGGGTGCCGATGGCTGATGCTGCAAGGAACCGCGTGTTCTCGCTGCTGACCGTCTGCCGCAGATCGGGAAATCTGCTGCTGGGATTTGATGCCGTCACAGAGGCGGCAAAGCTTGGGAAAGTGCAGTGCATTCTGCTGGCGGCGGACATTGCGCCGCGCACCGAGAAGGAAGTACGCTTTCACTGCGGGGACATCCCCGTCAGAAAGCTCCCGGAAACCATGGAAGCGATGCAGTGCTATTTCCGCAAGCGCACGGCGGTGTTCGGCGTCTGCGGACAGGGCTTTGCCGAAAAGCTGCTGACGCTTCTGGAACCTGATGAAGGATTGTGTCCGTAATGCAGACGCATTGCGGTGAACCGAATGTACCGAAGGGGGTATTGCCAATGCCAACAATGAAAGTCAAGCTGAGTGATTTCGCGGCGGATCTGAATCTGCCGGTGCAGGAGCTGATTGACCGGCTCAAGCAGCTCGACGACAAAACCAGAAAGGCGACATCTTCAGTCAACGAAACGGAGATGAATTACCTGCTCGAAAGTCTGTCGCAGGCGCGGGCAGTCAAGGATTTCAACGCATATTTCGCGGACCGTTCCGCAGCGCAGACGGAGCCGCAGCAGGAAACCAAAAAGCCGACCAGAACGGCGCGTCCGACTGCGAAAAAGACGGATTCCGCCGCAAAGCCGGAGAAGAAGCCTGCGAAGGAAAAGCCGGCCGAGAAGGCAAAGCCGGCCGAGAAGGCAAAGCCGGCTGAGACAGCGCCCGCTGCCGTGACGGAAGCAGCCGCACCGGCCGCGGAGACGAAGCAGTCTGCCGCACCGGAGACCGCTGCAAAGGAGACTGCCGCACCGGAGACCGCCGTGCAGGAGACTGCCGCCGCGGAACCGGCTGCACAGGAGGCTGCTGCGCCGCGTGTTCTGACTGCCGCGATGACCGAGCAGCGCGCAAGAGAGCGTGCCGCGATGTATGAGCGTCAGCAGGCGGAAAAGGCCGCGAGAAAGGCGCAGAATCAGCAGCAGCAGGCGGCAAAGCAGGCCGCGAAGCAGTCCAGGTCCGCACAGCCTGCAAAGCAGCCGGCACAGCCTGCGCAGCCCGCAGTCTCCGCACCGGCACAGCCGCGTGCAGAGCAGAAGAAGGCACCTGCACAGCCGCCGCAGCCGCGTCAGCCCAAGGCTCCGAAGAAGCCCGCAAAGGCACAGGAGCGCGGCGAGCGTGCCGTCATCGAGATGGATTTTGCCGCGACCACCGAGGTGCAGCCGAGCCAGCAGCGCCACATGATCGACACCCGCGGCAGCTATGTCGATCTCGACAAGTACAACGAGCGCTATGAGCAGATCGCCCCGCAGGGCAGAGGCGGCAAGCATGACAGCAATGCCGCAAAGAAGCAGAAGATCACGCAGAAATCCCAGCAGAGAGCCAGACAGCAGAAGTCCGGCAAGCTGCGCGAGACCGAGGCGGAAAAGCTGCGCAGACTGGAGCTTGAGCGTGCGAGAAAGCAGCAGCTCAAGGTTCTGATTCCGGACAGCATCGTCGTCAGCGAGCTGGCAACCCGTCTGAAGGTTCAGGTCCGGGATGTCATCAAGAAGCTGATGGGACTCGGCGTCATGGCGAACATTAACGAGGAGATCGACTTTGATACCGCGTCGCTCGTCGCCGAGGAGCTCGGCGCAAAGGTCGAGCACGAGGTCATCGTCACGATTGAGGAGCGGCTGATTACCGACGAGGCCGATCCGGAGGATGCACTCGAAGAGCGCTGCCCGGTCGTCGTTGTCATGGGCCATGTTGACCACGGCAAGACCTCGATTCTCGACCGTATCCGCAATGCCCATGTCACGGACACCGAGGCGGGCGGCATCACGCAGCACATCGGCGCCTATCAGGTGACGCACGAGGGCAAGACGATCACCTTCCTCGATACGCCGGGCCACGAGGCATTTACTTCGATGCGTGCGCGCGGCGCGAACATCACCGATATCGCAATTCTGGTCGTCGCAGCCGATGACGGCATCATGCCGCAGACGGTCGAGTCGATCAACCACGCAAAGGCAGCGGGCGTCTCCATCATCGTCGCAATCAACAAGATGGATAAGGAGGGCGCCAACCCCGACCGTGTCAAGCAGCAGCTCACCGAGTATGAGCTGGTCTGCGAGGAGTGGGGCGGCGACACGATCTGCGTGCCGGTCTCCGCAAAAACCGGCGAGGGCATCGAGGAGCTGCTCGAAAACATTTTGCTCGTCGCAGAGGTGCGCGAGCTGAAGGCCAACCCGAACCGTCTGGCAAAGGGCACGGTCATCGAGGCGCGTCTGGACAAGGGCAGAGGCCCGATTGCGACGATCCTCGTGCAGAACGGTACGCTGCACACCGGCGATGTCATCATCGCGGGAACGGCAGTCGGCAGAGTCCGTGTCATGACGAATTACAAGGGCAAGGTCGTCAAGGAAGCAGGTCCTTCTGTGCCGGTCGAGATCACCGGTCTGGCAGAGGTTCCGAGCGCAGGCGATATCTTCAATGCCGTTGAGGATGAGCGTCTGGCGAAGGAGCTCGTCGAGCAGAGAAAGCATGAGGCGAAGGAGGAGCAGTTCAAGGCATACCGCAAGGTCACGCTGGATAACCTGTTCTCGCAGATCGCTGAGGGCGAGATGAAGGAACTGCCGCTGATTGTCAAGGCGGACGTTCAGGGCTCCGTTGAGGCGGTGACGCAGTCACTTGAAAAGCTCACGAACGATGAAGTCCGCGTCAAGGTCATTCACGGGGCGGTCGGTGCTGTCTCCGAGAGCGACGTCATGCTGGCATCCGCTTCCAATGCGATCATCGTTGGCTTCAATGTCCGTCCGATGCCGGTCGCAGCCGATGCTGCCGCAAGAGACGGCGTGGATATCCGCCTGTACCGCATCATCTACGATGCGATCGAAGAAATCTCCACTGCAATGAAGGGCATGCTCGCACCGAAGTACCGCGATGTCGATATGGGTCGTGTCGAGGTGCGTCAGGTCTACCATATTTCCAGCGTCGGTACGGTTGCCGGCTGCTATGTCACCGACGGCAAGATCACCCGCCAGTGTCAGATCCGCGTTGTGCGTGACGGCATTGTCGTGGCAGAGGATAAGATCGACTCGCTGCGCCGCTTCAAGGACGATGTCAAGGAAGTCGCAACGGGCTATGAGTGCGGTATCTCGCTGGAGCGCTTTGCCGATATCAAGGAAGGCGATGTGCTGGAAGGCTTTATTGTGGAGGAGTACCGCGAGGACTGATACCCACACGGCGGACGGAGGAAAGAGAATGGAATTCCAGAGAATGAGCAACGAGGATATGCTCCAATACTGCAATGAAGCACTTGCGTGGCCGGATTTCGGTCCGATCGACACGCTGTTTTTTGAGACAGTCAAGCGCATTCTGCTCGGTGAGGTGAGCCCCCGCGAGGAGGTAGACTACAAGGATGCGATCTTTGACGAGGAAGGCTTCTTCGAGGAGTCCGAGACATCGGGAAACTACTACAATCCCGAACCGGACGGCTCGATCAAGCTCTGAACGCAACTGAAAGGAATACAGTTTTATGGCAAGCTTCAAAATCGGCCGCGTGCAGGAGGATATGCTGCGGGAGCTGACCGCGATCATGCGGGAGCTCAAGGATCCGCGCATCACGCCTGATCTGACGATCGTGCGTGCGGAGCTTTCCGGTGACATGGGTCACTGCAAGGCGTATGTATCCAGCCTGTCCGGCATCAATCATGCAAAGGAAGCGTGCAGAGTTCTGACAAAGGCTTCCGGCTTTATCCGCAGGGAGCTGTTCCGCAGACTGGACCTGCGCAAATCGCCGGAGCTGCATTTTGTCGCTGACGATTCGATCGAATATGCGTCGGATATCAGCGAGAAGCTCAGCAGTCTCGGTCTGACCGGCGGGCTCGGCAGCGATGCCGCGGAGACGGCGCCGGAAAGCGATACCGAAGAATAAGTTCCGTTGTGCGGCTGATCCGCACGGCAGTATGCAGGGAGGTGTTCCAATGGAGCAGAACGGTCACGGATGCACAGAGCTGAGCATTGCAGCGGTTTATGATGTACTGCGTTCGCTCGAGGACGTCAATATCCTGATTCACCGTTCACCGGACGGCGACTGTGTCGGCGGCGGCTATGCGGTCTACTATATCCTGAAGGCACTCGGGATCCGTTCCCGCGTCGTCTGTGCCGACCCGATTCCCGCGATGTTCGACGAGATCACCGGGGAGGTCACCTTTGAGGATTTTGAACCGAAAATGCGCATCTCCGTTGATGTTGCGGACAAAAAGCTGTTCGGCGCACTCCCGCAGGCAGATCTGGACGCAGAGATCGTGCTCTGCATTGACCACCACATTTCCAATACGCATTATGCAAAGCAGCTGTTCTGGGATCCCGATTCCTCGGCAGCGTGCGAGGTCCTGTTCTGGATGATGAAGCAGAACGGCATCCCGCTGACAAAAGAAATCGCAAGATGCCTGTATGTCGGCATTGCAACCGATACCGGATGCTTCCAGTTCAGCAATGCGGGCGCAGATACCTTTGCTGCGGTCAGCGAGATCAAGCGGGCTTATCCCGATCTGCCCTATGCCAGACTGAACCGCGAGCTGTTCGTGCTGAAGTCCGAGGGAAGAATCCGGCTGGATACGCGCCTGATGCAGAACATCCGCCTTTCGGATGACGGCAAAGTCGCACTGATCTATCTGCCGGACAGCTGGATGACAGAGCTCAGCGTCTCTGCCGACGAGGTGGACGGCGTTGCCAATCTCCCGATGCAGATTATCGGCGTCGAGATCGGCATAACCTGCAAGCAGCAGCCGGACGGCAGCTTCCGTGTTTCCATGCGCGGCGGCGAGCATGCCGATGTTTCTGCGGTATGCAGACAGTTCGGCGGCGGCGGGCATGTCAAGGCGAGCGGCTGTTCGTTCCATGAGGGAACGCCGGAGGAAGTCTGCATGCAGCTGATGCAGGCAGCGGAGGCTTCGCTGCGCGCATGATCGAAAGCGGGATTTTAGTCATGAACAAGCCGCAGGGCTTCACATCCTTTGATGTGATCGGGAAGCTGCGCGGCATCCTGAAAATGAAACGGCTGGGGCATACCGGCACGCTGGATCCGATGGCGGAGGGCGTTCTTCCCGTGCTGATCGGGACGGCGGCAAGGGCATGCGATATCCTGCCGGATGAAACCAAGGCTTACCGTGCGGGTTTTCAGCTCGGTAAGGTGACAGATACACAGGACAGCACAGGCACCGTGCTCGAAACGCATGAAGCGGATATCACGGAAGCGGCGCTGCTGGCAGTCATTCCGCAGTTCTGCGGGGAGATTCAGCAGATTCCGCCGATGTATTCAGCGGTGCAGATCAACGGAAAGCGGCTCTATGAGCTGGCACGCGAGGGCAGGGAGATCGAACGCCCGGCGCGGACGGTCTCTGTGAGATCGGTCACGCTGACGGATTACGACCCGGCATCGGGCAGCGGCACGCTGGAGATCGTCTGCGGCAAGGGAACTTA
>JAILIG010000053.1 GCA_024695445.1 Oscillospiraceae bacterium | reverse complement strand
AATATCTGGGAATTCCGGATTATAGGTGTGCGGGCCCTGTGCAGCTAAGCACCGTGAACCATGTCAGGCGGGGAACCGAGCAGCATTAAGCGGATCGCTGGGCGTGCCGCAGTCAGCCTGCACACCTATGCTCCGGAATTTCTGTATTCTGTAATTGATGCGCTGATGCGGAGGAGGGCTGACTTATGGTCGATCGGTTCAGACGGCTGATTCGTCAGCTTCTTGCTGCCGCACTGCTTTCCTCGCCGCCCGCCGTCCTGATCGACGCGGTCGGCCTGATGCTCTTCTCGTCGCACGGACTGCCGGCGCGTGTCCGCGAGGGACGGGAGGCATCGTTCCTGTTTGCGCTGTTCCTGCTCGTGTACGCGGTCTGCTTTGCCGTGGTCTGCTTCATTCTGCGCAGGCAGCTTGTCCACGCCTTTTCCCGCATCGACGGGGAGCTGGTCGGAAAAAGCTTCGGCGGCTTCGGCAAGCGGGACAGGCTGTTTTGCCGCGCCATGCAGGAATGCGCCGCCGGTGAGGTGCGTCAGGCACTCGACCATTTTCTCGCGGTGCAGGACTTTGAAATGAGCAGGGAGGAGACCGGCGTGCTCGCATTTTACATCGGGCGCTGCTATCAGCTCCTCAAAACACCCGCAAACGCCGCCTATCATTTCCGGCGTGCGCAGGAAAACGGCTTTTCCAAGCCCCACGCCATGCTCTTTGAGGCACGGAGCTGCGAGCAGTCCGGCGATTACGACCGCGCATTTGACATCTATCAGGAGCTGCTCGACGCAGAGCTCCCGTTCGATTTCGACCATATCTACGCCGATGTCGGCTTCCTCTACATCCGGCAGAATGCCCCGCGTGAGGCGGCAAAGTGGTTCCGCCGTTCGCTGGGAAAGGGCGTCTGCGTCCCCTATGCGCTGAGCGGAATGTCGATTGCCGCGCTGCTGGCGGGACAGTTTCCGCAGGCACAGGCGCTCCGGATGCGCGCGCTGCTCAGCGGCGTGGAGGCCCCCGACGATTACAAGGCGGTCTATGACCGCACGCTCGCGGAATGCAAGGCACAGCATCCGGACTGGAACTGGACGCTGCCGCAGACGGCACCGCCCGATGCCGACCTGACCGTTCCCGACCTGCCGGACACCCCGGAACTCGAAATGCCGGACACACCTTCCGTGGAGGCACCGCAGGAGGAGCTGCCCTTGCCGCAGGATGCGGAGGACGGGACTGCTTCGGCGGACGGCGAAGCCCGTTTTGAAGCGGTACCCGAAGACAAGGAACCGGATTCCGACTGATTTTTGCCGAAAGGAGCAGCGCGATGGCTGCATACGAAGCACTGTATCGCAAATGGCGGCCGCAGTCCTTTGATGACATCGTGGCGCAGCCGCATATCACCAGAACTCTGAAAAATCAGATTCTGCGCGGGAAAACCGCACACGCCTACCTTTTCACCGGCTCACGCGGCACGGGCAAGACCACCTGCGCCAGAATCTTTGCGAAGGCAGTCAACTGCCTGCATCCGGTGGACGGCAACCCCTGTCTGGAATGCGAGATCTGCCGCGATGCCGATGCCGGCGCGCTGACCGATCTCATCGAAATCGACGGCGCCTCCAACAACGGCGTGGACGAGGTGCGCGGTCTGCGCGACAACGCGGCCTTTCTCCCCGTGCGCTGCCAGTATAAGGTGTATATCATCGACGAGGTTCACATGATGTCTGCCGGCGCGTTCAACGCGCTGCTCAAGATGATCGAGGAACCGCCCGCCTATGTCAAGTTCATCTTTGCAACCACTGAGATTCACAAGGTGCCGGCGACGATTCTTTCACGCTGCCAGCGCTTTGATTTCCGCAGGATTCTCCCGGCCGATATCGCCGGCAGAATCCAGTATATCGCCTCGCATGAGGATTTTACCGTCACAGACGCCGCCGCGCACCGCATTGCCGTGCTGTCGGACGGCGGAATGCGTGACGCGCTGAGCCTGCTCGACCAGTGTGCCGCCGTCTCGGACGAAATCGGCACCGAAACCGTCGAGGAAGCGGTCGGCGTCGCGGGAACGGAATCCGTGTTTGAGGTGCTCCGCGCCGTTGCGGCACATGACGCCGCGGCCGCGCTCGAACGCATCGACCTGCTCTACCGGCAGTCCAAGGACATGACGCGCTTTGCCGACGAGATCTCCGCGCAGCTCCGCTGCATCATGCTGCTGAAAACTGCGCCCGATTCCGCCGCACTGCCGGACATCATGCCGGGAGATCTGGAAGCGCTCCGTGCGCTGTCCGGGCAGATGACGCTCGGTGCCGTACTGGAGGCGCTCTCCGCCGTCCGGGCCTGCTGCGACCGCATGACGCGTGCCGGAAACCGCCGCATGGAGCTGGAAATGACCTTGATCCGGCTGTGCAGCGATCTGCGCACACAGCAGGGCGATGTTTCCGCGCTGACCGAACGCATCAGCGCACTGGAGGCAGCCCTGGAGGCGCTCCGGCAGAACGGCATTCCCGCACAGTCTGCCGCTGCGGCCCGTCCGCAGAGACAGCACAGCGCCCCCGCCCAGAACCTTCAGGTGCAGGGCAAAACCGACACCGCGCAGTATACGCCGGTGCGGGACTGGCAGAGCGTGCTGGAGCATTTTCACGAGGTCAATCCCTCGGTTTCCGGCCTGCTGCAGGGCTCGGAGGCCTATGTCATCGAGGACAAGAACATCCTGCTGATGATCGTCCGCAGCCGGCTCTTCAAGGAGCTGTTCACCGCAAAGGATGCGGCCACGCTCGGTGCCGCGGCACAGAAGGTCCTCGGAAAGAAATTCGCCATCCGCTATAAATGCGTCGAATCCGAGGAGGAAAAGACCGCGCCCGCCGATGTGCTGCTCAGCCGCGCACGGACACAGGGCATCGAGGTCACGGAGCAGAATCACCCCTGAACAAATTGTTTGTAAGCTGCATCGCAGTTTATCATAATCGCCGTAGATACGGCAAAATATCATTTGAATGTAAGGAGAAATCAATATGAAAGCCAGAGTACCGAAGCAGTTCCAGGGCGGCGGCCAGGACATGAACGCCATGATCCATCAGGCAAAGAAAATGCAGGATCAGATCACCGCTCTGCAGGAGGAGATTGAGCAGCGCAGCTTTACCGCAGCAGCGGGCGGCGGCGCCGTCACCGTCACCGTCACCGGCAAGAAGACGCTCCAGTCCATCGAGCTGAAGCCGGAGGTCGTCGATCCTGAGGACATCGAGATGCTTCAGGATCTCATCATCAGTGCGGTCAACGAGGCAATCAACACCGTCGAGCAGACCACGGAGCACGAGATGAGCAAGATCACCGGCGGCGTCGCACTTCCGGGCCTCTTCTGATTTATGGACAGCTTCAGCGCACTCCCGCTGGTTGTTCTGGCAGAAAAATTCGCAGCGCTGCCCGGTATCGGCATGAAAACCGCGCAGCGCCTTGCGTACGCCGTCATGGAAATGCCGCAGGAGGATGCGGAGGCATTTGCCGCGGCCATTCTCGCCGCGAAAACGCAGATCCATGACTGCCCCGTCTGCCAGAACCTCACCGAGCAGGAGATCTGCCCGATCTGCAGCAATGTAAAGCGCGACCGGAGCACGGTCTGCGTCGTCGAGGGACCGAAGGATGTCGCCGCGATCGAGCGCACGCATGAATATCAGGGCGTGTACCATGTGCTGCACGGGCTGATTTCGCCGCTGGACGGCATCACGCCCGAACATCTGCGCATCCAGCAGCTTCTGGAGCGCATCCGCGAGGGCGGCATCTCGGAGATCATCATGGCGACGAATCCGAGCATCGAGGGCGAGGCGACGGCCATGTACCTCTCCCGCCTCTGCAAGCCGCTCGATGTCCGCGTGACAAGACTTGCTTTCGGCCTGCCGGTCGGCGGTGTCATCGAATACACCGACGAGGTGACGCTCTACCGCGCCCTCACGAACCGCAGCGAGATGTGAGCGATGCGCGGCATCATTTTTGATCTGGACGGCACGCTGCTCGACTCCATGCCGATGTGGCACGAGCTCGATCTGCGGTTTCTGCGGCTCCACGGCATCGAGCCGCCGCCCGATGTGACCGAGGCGGTCAAGAACATGACCGTGGAGGACGCCGCAAGCTATTATGCGGAACGGTTTCCGCTCGCCATGTCCCCCGCCGCCGTCATGGCGGAATGTGAGGCGCTCGCTGCGGAGGAATACCGTAGCCGCCTGCAGCTCAAGCCCGGTGCGGCGGATTTCCTGCACGCACTCGCGGAGCGGGACATTCCCTTCGGGCTGGCAAGCGTGACCTACCGGCGGCTGCTGGAGGCAGCGCTCGAACGGCTGAATATCCGGCATCTGTTCCGGTTTCTGCTGACGACCGAGGACGGTCTGCCCGGCAAGCACCGCCCCGACCTCTATCTGCGCGGCGCGGAGCTGCTTCAGGCGGAGCCGGCATCGTGCATGGTCATCGAGGATGCGCTCTACGCTGCGAAAACCGCGAAGCAGGCCGGGTTTTATGCGGTCGGCTTCCGTGACAGTGCGGCTGCGGCGGAGTGGAACGAAATCTGTGCGGTCTGCGACCGGACGGCAGAACACTGGGCGGAGCTGAATTCGCCCGCCTTTTTCTCAGAATTTCAAGACGGCAGTTGAGGGAGACATCCGGCAGGAGCGTCTTCCTCTTTTCGTCTGACAGGAGTTTTTTATGCTGATTGATTTTCACACCCATGTGTTTGCGAAGCAGATCGCAGACCGTGCCCGCGACGCGCTGATTGCCGGCGTATACCGCGAGCAGGGCGCCGATTACCGGAAGGGCGAGCAGCTCAATTTCCGGGAGCTGACCGTCAAAGCGCTCCTTGACTCGATGGACGCGGCGGGCGTGGACAAAAGCGTCTGCCTGCACATTGCGACGAAGCCGCATCAGACGGCTGCGATCAATCGCTTTGCAGCGGAAATCCGTGCGGCATCAGACGGCCGGCTCTGCTCTTTTGCGACACTGCACCCCGCAGATCCCGACTGGAAGACCGTTCTGGACGGCATCGCCGCAGCGGGCTTTTCCGGCA
Organism: Oscillospiraceae bacterium; assembly: GCA_024695445.1. Lineage (GTDB taxonomy): Bacteria > Bacillota > Clostridia > Oscillospirales > Ruminococcaceae > Firm-04. The sequence goes on along the minus strand of JAILIG010000053.1, from coordinate 41,188 downwards.
TCAAGCTGCATCCGCAGTTTCAGCAGTATGCGATTGACGGCGCCGAATTCCGCCGCATCATCGCCTATGCGGTCTCGCTCGGCCTGCTCGTGCTGTTCCACGCCGGCGCGGACATCGGCCTGCCGCCGCCCTACTATGCGACGCCAAAGCAGATCAGCCGGCTGCTCAGAAGCGGCATCGACGGCAGCCGGCTCATTGCCGCACATATGGGCGGCTGGCAGCAGTGGGACGATGCCGAGCGGTATCTGGTCGGCACGGATATCCTCTTTGACACGGCATTTGTCCGCGATTTCCTGCCGCCGGAGCAGGCCGCTCGCATGATCCGGGCGCACGGGGCGGAGAAAATCCTTTTCGGCTCGGATTCCCCGTGGGAGAACCCCGCCGATACGCTCCTCTTCCTGCAGTCGCTTGACCTGACGGAACAAGAGCTCAGTCTCATCACGCACGAAAACGCGGAACGGCTGCTCGCCGGAGCATGACAGACCGCGGCACATCATCCGGCTCTGCCGGAACCGAGGAATCAGACCTATGAAAACAGTTTTGATCGCGGGGCAGACCGTCCCGCAGACGGCCGCGCTGGCGCCGATGGCGTCGGTCGCGGACAGTGCATACCGCACGCTCTGCGTACAGCACGGTGCCTGCATGACGACCGGCGAGCTCGTCTCGGCAAAAGGACTCTGCTACGGCAGCCGCGGCAGCGCCGAGCTTTGCCGCATCACGGATGCGGAGCGCCCGATGGGCCTTCAGCTTTTCGGCGCAGAGCCGGAATTTATTGCCGAGGCCGTGCAGAAAATGCTCCCCTTTCACCCGGACTGGATTGACCTCAACATGGGATGCCCCGTGCCGAAGGTCGTCTCGCAGGGCGCGGGCAGTGCGCTGATGAAAACACCGGATATCGCCGAACAGGTGCTGTCCGCGGCCGTGAACAGCGCTGCGGGCAGCGTTCCCGTCACCGTGAAAATGCGGATCGGCTGGGACCGCGCCAGCATCAACGCCGTCGAGTTCGCAAAGCGCATGGAAGCGGCCGGCGCGGCGGCGATCACGGTACACGGCAGAACGCGGATGCAGTTTTATGCCGGAGAAGCCGACTGGAAGCCGATTGCGGCAGTCAAGGCGGCCGTTTCCGTGCCGGTCATCGGAAACGGCGATGTCACTTGCGGCGCAGACGCGGTGCGGATGTATGAGGAGACTGGCTGCGACCTCGTCATGGTCGGGCGTGCGACCTACGGAAACCCCTGGATTTTCGAGGAAATCGCTGCCGCCGTCCGCGGGGAACCATTTAAAGCGCCACCCGTCGCAGAACGGCTGCGGGAGATGCTGCGGCACATCCGTATGATCCTCGACACGAGCGGGAAGTCGGAGGCACTCGCCATGCGGGAGGCCAGGAAACACGCACTCTGGTATCTGCGCGGATACCCCGGCGCAGCGGCCTTCCGGGCGCGTTCGGCGTCGCTCAGCTCCTACCGCGAGGCCGAGGCGCTGGTCGCGGAGTATCTCGCACGAAACCCGTGATTCTGCACAGTTTTCCCGCAGAATTCTGTTCACTCTGCCAAATCGGCGGACAACCCGTGAGAATTCCGCAGCGGACTTCGTATACTGTTACAGCAGCCGTCTGCCGTGCGGAATGCAGAAAGGGCACAAAATCTTGACAACGCGCCGCAAATATGATATACTGAAACGATGCAGACTCTTTGTTTCTGTTCATAGAAAGGGCGTATTCTCTTGGATTTATCGAAACTTCTCAGCAACGATCCGCTGCTGCGCGCCGGACTGTCCGCCGCGGCCGTGATCTTTGTTGATCTCTGTGCGCTGGTCATCCTGATCGCCGCCTCACGCGAGCGCAGGCACAGCGACAGGCGCTGGGCGCACGAAAACCGCGGGTTCATGCTGGCCTGCGGCGAAAACCTCTATCCGCTGGGCGCTGCCGAAATCGTCATCGGGCGGCATCCGAGCGCGGACATCCGCTTCCGCGACGGGGAAATCTCCCGCTTCCACGCGATTTTAACGCTGTCGGCCGGGAACTGGCAGATCGAGGACCTGAGCGGCAACGGCGTGACCGTCAACGGCAGGCGCATCGACGCGCCCTGCATCCTGCACAGAAACGATGTCATCGGCATCGGACGGCGGAAGCTCACGGTCATCCGCGGAAAGAAGGGGTGACGGCATGAAAAAATCGCTTTCTCACCCGTTTCTGCTGCTGCTGATTCTGATTGCGCACGCGGCGATGCTGCTGCTGGTCGTGTTCAGCTTCGGCCTGACGCCGGATGCCGTCGAGCTCGCCTCTGCCGTGCTGCTCTTTGATTTCATCGGCTTCATCTTTCTGCAGTTTGTCCACCGCGAGGCCTGTACCGTCGATTCGGTACTGCTGCTCGTGCTGGGCATGAGTACGATCTATCAGTCCTGCTTCGGCGGGCTGACCTTTGCAAAAAAGCATTTCATCTTCGCAGTGGCGGCGTTCGTCATCTGTCAGTTTACCTATCTGCTCGTGCGCAACCCCTACCGCGCCGAGAAGATGAAGCCGCTCTGGTATCTGATGTTTATCGGGCTGGTCGGGGCAATCTTCTTCCTGACGGGCAGCCGCGGCATCTGGATTGACCTCGGCTTCATCACCTTGCAGCCGTCGGAATTTGTCAAGCCGGTCTTTGTGCTGATCTGCGCCAGCTCGATCCGCACGCAGCTTCACAAGCACACGCTGCTCGGCTTTCACTATGTCCCGGACAACCTCGCGCTGCTCGCCTGTACGGCGGTCATCGCAGGACTGCAGTGGTACTGCCGCGACCTCGGTTCCCTGCCGACCTTCGTGGCGGCGGCGGGCTGCGGGCTCATGCTCCGGTTCCGCTATCTGCGCGAAAAAATTTCGCTGCGTCTGGTGATCTTTCTCTGCCTCTGCGTCTGCGGCACCGCCGCGGCGGCGTGGCATCTCGCACCGGCCTATGTGCAGGAGCGCCTGCACTCCGACATCTGGGCGGATATGTCCGGCAGCGGCTACCAGCAGGTCAAGGCGCTGACAGCAATTGCCGAGGGCGGATGGTTCGGAAAGGGCGCCGGCAGCGGCACGCTGATTCATGTCGCCGCCTCGCGCACGGACATCGTGTTCTCCGCAATCTGCGAGGAATGGGGCCTGTTCACCGGCCTCATGACCGTCATACTCGTGCTGTTCCTGCCGGCCTCCCTGCTGGCGGTTCCGCCGCGGAGCTATTATCACTCCGGACTGGCCGTCGGCGTCGCGGCCGTGTTCATGGTGCAGATGACGCTCAATGTCTTCGGCTCCTGCAACCTGATCCCGTTCACGGGCGTCACGATTCCGTTCATCTCGCAGGGCGGCAGCTCGATGCTGTCCAGCGGCATTCTGGCGGGATTTCTGAAGGCTGCGCAGGCACCGGTTCTGACCGGCGGAAACACCGCCGCCGAGACGGAAGGGGGCAGATGACATGGCAAAGCAAAAGACGGATTCCGATTACACGCCGCAGCTCGATGTCTCGGCACCGCGGAGTATGCGCGTCGCCGGACGCGTGACCTCCCTGCTGCTCGCGGCATTTCTGATCGGACTCTTTTACCTCGCCTATGTGCTGGTTTCGCATTCCCCGTTTTATATGTCGAAATCCGGCGCGACCGGCTACGGCACGGTCTACGACCGCACCGGCGATGTCCTCTTTGACGGCACAAAGCCGCTTTCCTCCTATCCGGCGGGACAGTTCGCCGATGTCGGAAACCTGATCGGCGATGCGTCCGGACAAATGGCCAACACGCTGGTCGGGCGCAATCTCAGCCGCCTCGCAAACTACAATTTCCTCTACGGCAAGGAGCAGGGACAGGTCTCCCTGCACACCACGCTTTCACACAAGGCCAACAAGGCCGTTTACTGGAAGCTCGGCAAAAAAAACGGTACGGTCATCGCCTGCAACTGGAAAACCGGCGAGCTGCTCTGCTGCGTCAGCAAGCCCTGCGTCGATATCGCAAAGGGCTATGACAACATTGACGCGCTGCCGGAGAACAGCCTGCTCTGCAAGGCGTTTTACCCGACGGTTCCGGGCTCGACGCAGAAGGTCTCGACGCTGGCTGCCGCCTACGAAAAGCTTGGCGTCAGTGCCGTCAATCAGATGCAGTTCTCCTGCACCGGCACATGGATCAACGCCAAGGGACAGGCCATCAAATGCCACGAGGCCAAGGGGCACGGAACGCAGACGCTCACACAGGCCTTCCGGAACAGCTGCAACCCGTTCTTTGCGCAGCTTGTGCAGTCCGCAAAGCTGCCGCTCTCGGCGGTCATCGAGACATACACCCGCATGGGCTATTCGGTCAACGGCGCAAAGGCCGATTCCATGTCGCTTGACGGCATCACGATCGCGCCTGCCTCGACCACGCTGACCGACGCGAAGGACTTTGATACCCAGTGGGGCTGCCTCGGACAGGGCACCACCCTCGTCAGTCCGTATCAGCTCATGCTCTGGGAGTGCGCGATCGCAAACGGCACCGGCACGGCGCAAAAGCCCTACCTGATTTCCTCGCGCACCGATGTGGACGGCAAATATTCCCCTGTGCATTCTGCCGGCAAAACCGACGGCTTCTTCTCTGCAGAGACCGCGAAGGCCATTCAGGCCGTGATGACGGAAAATGCCAGGACACAGTACAGCTACTCGCTCGGCAAATATACCTGCGGCGTCAAGAGCGGCACCGCACAGGTCGAGCAGAACGGCAAGGCGTATGAAAATTCGCTGCTCGCCGGCTTCTGCCTCGACGAAAAATGCCCGGTCGCGTTCTGCGTCGTCATCGAGGAGCGCGTCAACGGCGAACTGACCACGGCACAGCTCACCAAAACTCTGCTGGACGCTTTGTCCGGCATCAATTCCCAAAAATGAGGTCGATACCATGAAACGAATCTTCGGTCTTTTTCCGAAAACCCGCTGCGGAAGGCTCTTTGCGGCAATCCTGCCGCTCCCGCTGCTCTGCTGCGGCATCATGCTGCTGATGAACAACGCGGCACACCGCCCGCAGGCGGCCATATTCAATCCCGCAGCGGACGCCGCACAGACCGTGCAGCGCCCTGTGCCGCAGGAGCCGGCTGTCGTCACGGATGCCGCCGTCGAGGCCATGCCGGCCGCGGAAACGACCGCAGCGACGGACAATCTGAAATATGCGGACATTCCGGTCAAGACCTTCCGTGTCTCGGAGCTGACGCCGCAGCTGCAGACCGACATGGACTACACCGACTGGTGGTTCAGCGAGTGGGACGACTGCCGCTACCTGTTCCTGCCCGCCACGGCAGACCGCACAAAGCTGAAAATCACCGTTTCTGCGACAAAGCCGGTCTTTCTCAATGATGTGCAGGTGAAATCCGGCACCGTCACCGACCTGCTCAGCCGGTCGGACAGCTTTCAGATCCGCGTCGGCGACAAGGAATACGGCGAGCTGCGCATCATGCAGTCCGACCGCGCCGTCGTCTACCTCGACATGAAAACCGGCAGCCTCGACTATGTCAACAGCAAGCGGAACAATACGGATTCCGGCATGATGCTGGCGCTCAACGCCGACGGCTCCGTCGAATACGACGGCGCAATCGAAAAGCTCACCTCACACGGCAATTCCTCCTGGGACTACTCCCGCGACAAAAAGCCCTATAATTTCAAGCTGCCCGAAAAGGCAAAGCTCTACGGCATGGGCAAGGCAAAAAAATGGTGCTTCCACGGCAATTACCTCGACCACTCGATGCTGCGCAACACGCTCGGCGAGGAGCTGGCTGTCAATGCCGGTACGCCGTTCAATCCGCAGTATGCGTATGTCGATCTCTACGCCAACGGCTCCTACCGCGGTACTTACCAGATCTTTGAGCGCGTGCAGATTCAGAAGCACCGCGTCAATATCCGCGATCTGGAGGAGGAGACGGAAAAGCTCAACGACAAGGAGCTGGACGCCTACACGCTCAAGGTCAGCGGCGCCGAAAAGCTGACGGAATACAAGGCAAATTCGTTCCGCTACTACGATATCCCGAACGATCCGGACGACATCACGGGCGGTTATCTCTTCCAGACACAGCTTTACAACCGCTACCCCAATATCTCCAAGACTGCGTGCGGCTTTGTCACGGCACGCGGACAGTGCTTCAAAATGAGCGGCCCGCAGGCGGCGTCCGAGGCGCAGATGAAGTATATCAGCAGCTTCGTGCAGGACTTTGAGGACGCGCTCTATTCCGAGAACGGCCGCAACAAGAAGGGCAGGCATTACAGCGAATATGCCGATGTGGACTCGATCATCCTCGGCTATCTGATTCAGGAAATCATGGAGGATGTGGACGGCCAGCAGGCGAGCTTCTTCTACTGGAAGGAGTCCGACACGACCGGCGACGGCAAGCTGCACTGCGGCCCTGCATGGGACTTTGACCTCTCGCTCTGCAACTTCTCCCGCTCGGTCGATGACGCGACCGGAATGTGGGTGAAGGCGGACGGCACGCCGATGCGGTTCTATACGGCGCTGCCGACCAATCTGTATGTCATGCACCAGGCGATTCACGGCTACGGCAAGATCGACGAAGCCGAACCGCTCGGCTGGCTCGGCACGCTCTATCTGAAAGAGGAGCAGCGCGTCGCAGAGCTGTTTTTCGACAGATTCGACGACTATCTGCGGCAGCTCACCGATACCGGACAGGAGGGCGGCAGCCTCATTACACAGTGGGGCGAGGCGCTCCGGAAAACCGGCGACATGAACAACGCCCGCTGGCATATGTACGGCGGAAAGCCGTACAAGCAGATCGGCCCGGAGCACGGCCAGAACTACACCGAATGCGTGGAGTATCTGCGGAACTACCTCAGCCGGCGCTACACATGGCTGCGGAGCAACTGGGCGCCGCTGATTGCAAAATCGCTCGCGGAAGAGCTCCCGAATGAGCTCAATGCCCTGCCGCTGGACCGCTACGACGAGGAAGGTCTTGCCGCGCTTGCGGATGCCGTGGCGGCCGGACAGCGCAAGATCACCGCAGCTGACTCCTATGAGGAGGCGCAGGACGCCTATCAGAACGCCGTCGGGGCGATTCTGGATATCCCGATGCGGGAGATCATCGGCGACTTCAACGACGACGGCAGCACCGATGTGCTGGACGCGCAGGATGTGCTGATGTACTATGCCAGAACGCTGGCAGAGCTGCCGACCGATCCGGTCACGGCGACACAGCGCCGCAACGGGGATGTCGATCAGAACGGCAGGCTGAACGCGGTCGATGCGATGCACATTCTCCGCTACGCGACGATGAAAATGATCGGCCTTTCGGCGGAATATGTCTTTCCCCGCGCCGGCGCCAAATGATTGAAAGCCCGCCGGAAACCCAGACTAAAGTTTTTGGTCGAGGGCAGCGCCCTCGTCGCCGCCCGCAGGCGGCGAAACACTCCGGACTGAAAAAGAGCTCCGCGAGGAGGAATTGCCGCAAAGCAGTAAGAAAGGGACGCCCTGTGACAGAGGGCGTCCCTTTTTTTGATTGCCTGACTGCTGCGTTCTTTTCCGGCGGCTTTGAATCAATGGCTTCCGGAAATCAGAATTCTCTTGAGCAGTGCGAAATCAACCGCGTTCAGCCTGCGGTTGCCGTCCAGATCGCCCGCCTGCCAGTCCGTGACCGTCCCCTCGCAGAGCAGGAATTTCTGCAGCATCACCGCGTCGGCAATGCTGACCGTCCCGTCCGCGCTGACATCGCCGCGCAGCGCTCCGGTGCCGCCGCTGAGCGCTTTCACCTCATCGGGCGTCAGCGCACGGCGGTAGACCGCCGCATTGTCAATCGCGCCGGCAAATCCGGTGTCATCCTTATAAAAGGATTTGCCGAAATAGCAGAGCAGGTTTTTGCCCATATCGGCAGGGCCTGTCGTCAGATCGGCCGTGCCGCCGACCGGCTTTCCGTCCACATACAGCGTCCCGCTGCCGCCGCTGACCACCAGACAGTACCGGTGCCAGTCTGCCGCATCGAGATCGACGCGGAACCCGCTCTCGCCCTTCCAGGTGTCGGTCGTGGTCTGGAAGCGGAAATGGTCCTTTGCAATTTTGAAAAAGGCGTACTTGTTTTCATCCTGTCCGGCGGCGAAGGTAAAGAAATCGCCGTCCGAATCCGACCGCGCATCCATCAGCACGGTGTACTCGCGCACGCCGTCAAGCAGACCGGCCGGCAGCACGGCATAGTCCGCGGGATCGGCAGACAGCCGCAGCACATTGCCCATCACGGGATCCGACGCAACGGCCGCACCGCCCTTGAGCGTCAGATCTCCGCCGTTTCCGGTGAGGTCGGGGACGGTGCCGCCCGCAGCCGATGCAAAGTCATACTGCACGGCGGGGACCGGCGACTCTGCGGCGCCCGCTGCCCGGCCGAACACCTTGACCTCATAGACAGTCGGTGTATACCAGTTGTTGTTCGGATTGTTCTGGAGCGTCGCGCCCTGCACATTCAGCCGGACAAACCGCGCCTTTCCCTCCAGAAAATCGCTGTTGAAGCCGTAGGTGCTGTTGACGACATCGCTGTTTTTGTCGGTGTGATCGAGCAGCTTTGTCCAGTGCTCGCCGTCGGTGCTGCCCTCGACGGTGTAGGTGTAATACCCCTCGGAGCCCTTGCAGATATACCACGAAATCTGAATGTTCGCAAGCTCGCAGTCCTGTTCGAGATCGACCTGCAGATAGTACGGCCAGCGCTTGTGCTCGTCGATCGCGGTGAACGATGTCTGATAGGAGCCGTCGAATGCCTTTGCGGCATCATTGCCGGATTTTGCGGCCAGCGAGGACGATGCGGGGCGGTCCTGCGAGAGCAGCTCGCCCGCCTGCACGGGGTACAGGTCGCCGGTCGCCGTGGAGTAGCGGAAGGACGGGCAGTAGTCGTAAAAGGCGAAGCTGCCGTCAAAGTAAAGCGGGCAGAGCGTCGTGCCGCTCGTCGAGGAGGCCCGCTTCCAGCGGTAGGCGTGCATCAGGTAGTTTTTGTCCTGCAGATTGACGATCCAGCCGGACTGCGAGGAAAAGGTCGAGCTGTTGCCGATGCTTCTGAGCCCGCTCCACTCCCCGGCGATGTCGTCTGCGACGGCATACGCGCCGCTGCTGGGATACCAGCCCGCAGCCTGTGAGGTAAAGAGGAAATAATGCCCGTTCTGCTTGATGAGATTCGGGAATTCGCGGTACTGGTCGGCGAACAGCTTCTGCACGACGGCGGTGACATCGCTGTAGCTCTCGTTCATGCGGAAGATGTAAAGCGTGGCATTTGCACTCTGGGAATGTGTGTTCGCCGCCGCAATGAGATAGCCTGTGTGTGCCGCGTCGTCGTCAAAGAAGATTGCCATATCTCGCACCTCAATGTCCAGCGGATTGTAGACATGATGCACGGTAAAGCTCTGGCCGGGCGTGCCGGTGATGACGAGCGCCTTGCCGTCGCTGTAGCCGTCCGGCTTTTCCCAGTGCGCCCAGACAACGACCTTGTTTGCCCACGGCAGATAGTCGATGTGTACCGATTCGATTTTGCAGCTTGCGAGCGCACTGTTCTGCGAGGAGTCCGCGACATTCCGCGCATTGCCGAAGAATTTGCCGTCTGACGAGGTCGTTTCTTCGAGATAGATGTCGTTTTGGCCGCTGTGCTTTTTGAGCGAGTAGCTGTAATAGGTATTGCCGACCTTGTAGCCGCCGGTTGCATAGTGCAGACTGCTCCCCTTCTGGTTGTCATAGGTGTCGAGCCCGTCCGGCACGGCACAGGGCGTGACGGATTTCACGCCGGACCAGCTGTCCGATTTTCCGTCACTGACGCAGAGCTGATAATAGTACGGCTGTCCCGCGGTCAGCTTCCGGTCGGAGAAGGAGGTTCCCGTTCCCTGATAGACCGGCAGAAAGCCCGTCTCCGCATCGGTTGAACGGTAGAGCGTGTACTGCTTCGCCGATTTGACCGTCGCCCACTGCAGGGCGGCGTTGTCTGCGGTCTGACTGCTGCCGGCCACATAGAGATTGCAGACCAGACCGACCGCATCCGAAATCTCCTGCACGGCATCCCGCGGCGAGCCGGCTGCCTCCGCACGCGGCACCGACGGTGCAGCCGTCAGACAGAGCACCGCCGCAGCCAGCGCCGCGCCTGCTTTTTTGATCTGTTCGGAAAAACGCATAAAATCACCCCGGTATTTCAGTTTGATTCCCCCGTAAATTCAGTATAGCATATCTGCGCCGAAAATGCAAGCCGGGCAGCCCTCCGGCGGAACCTGTCCGGAATCCCGTGCGGCACCGATTACTTGCAAAGCGGACGGAATTGTGGTATAATACAGACGAAGCACCGGTTTCGGAAAGGAGAACGGATATGATGAACAAAGCAGAACAGCTTTTACGGCAGGCCGAGGCGTCTATGGGCATCCCCGCGCATTCTGCCGACGCACAGACGCTTCACGGCGCGCTCAGCGCTGCGGTGATGCTGGACATCCTGCCGCACTGGAATGCCTGCCGGCAGCAGCATCTTTCCACGCGCCGCGTCTGCTACTTTTCCATGGAATTTCTGGTCGGCAGAGCCGTTTACAACAATCTCTGCTGCCTCGGCCTTCTGGGCGATACGGAGCGGGCGCTCGAACAGGCGGGCGTCCGGCCGGCGGTCTTTGAGGAAATCGAGGACGCCGCGCTCGGAAACGGCGGTCTCGGCCGTCTGGCGGCCTGCTTTCTGGACAGTGCCGCTGCGCTGTCCCTGCCGGTAGACGGCTACGGCATCCGCTACCGCTACGGCCTGTTCCGGCAGGATTTTGCCGACGGCAGACAGACCGAAGCCCCCGACGACTGGACGGCCTTCGGAGATCCGTGGAGCATCCGCTGTGAGGCGGACGCGGTCACGGTGCGCTTTCGCGGGCAGACCGTCCGCGCCGTCCCCTACGATATGCCGGTCATCGGCTGGCCGGACGGCGGAAAGGCGCCGCATATCGGCACGCTGCGCCTCTGGCAGGCGGAGCCCGTGCAGACCTTTGACTTTGAAAAATTCAATGCCCAGCAATATCTGGAGGCGGCCGCAGAGAGCATTTCCGCAGAGGATATCTCCCGCTGCCTGTACCCGAATGACGATACCCGCGCCGGCAAAGCCCTGCGTCTGCGCCAGCAGTATTTCTTCTGTGCCGCATCCCTTGCGGACTGCCTGAAAAAGCACAAGGCCGTGTTCGGGACGCTGGACTCGCTCGCGGAGCATCTGGCCGTGCAGCTCAATGACACGCATCCGGTCATCTCGATTCCGGAGCTGATCCGTCTGCTGATGCAGGAGGGATACTCCTTTGCAGAGGCGCTTGCCACAGCCAAGCAGGTCTTTTCCTACACGAACCACACGATCATGCAGGAGGCGCTCGAAAAGTGGGACTGCGATCTCGTGGAGGAGCTGCTGCCGGAGATTTACGCGATCATTTTGCAGATTTCGGAGCAGTTTCTGGAGGAGCTGTATGCGAAGGGGCATCCCGAAGCGGACATCGCCGCCATGCGCATCGTGAAAAACGGGCAGGTGCATATGGCAAATCTGGCAATGTACGCGGGCAGATATGTCAACGGCGTCGCGGAAATCCACACGGAGCTGCTGAAATCGACCGTGCTGAAGGAGTGGTACGCCCTCGCGCCGGAAAAGTTCCAGAACAAGACCAACGGCATCACGCAGCGGCGCTGGCTCGCGCTCTGCAATCCGGAACTGACCGCGCTTTTCCGGCAGCTTTCGGGCTCCGATGCCTTCCTGACCGACCTGACAAAGCTTTCTGCGCTGTCGCATTTCGCGGACGATCCGGCCGTGCTTTCGCAGTTCCGCGCCGTCAAGCAGCAGAAAAAGCAGCAGCTTGCCGACTTCGTGCAAAGGCATGACGGCATCAGGATTGATCCGTCCTTCTGCTTTGACATTCAGATCAAGCGGCTGCACGAGTACAAGCGGCAGCTCCTCAACGCCTTTTCGATCCTCTGGATCTACTTCGGCATCAAGGACGGCAGCATCCGCGATTTCACGCCGACGGTGTTCCTCTTCGGCGCAAAATCCGCGCCGGGTTACCGCCGCGCCAAGGCGATCATCAAGTTTATCAACGAAATCGCAAAGATGATCGACGCCGATCCCGATGTCCGCGGGCTGATGCAGGTCGTCTTTGTGAAGAACTACAATGTTTCGTATGCGGAAAAGCTCGTCGCCGCCTGTGACATTTCCGAGCAGATTTCGACGGCGGGCACAGAGGCGTCCGGCACCGGAAATATGAAAATGATGCTCAACGGCGCAGTCACGCTCGGCACGCTGGACGGCGCGAACATCGAGATCGTGAACGCCGCCGGCAGAGAGAACAACTATATCTTCGGCGCTGCGGTCGAAGAAATTGCCGCGCTCAAAGGCAATTACTGCCCCCGTGCGGTGCTGGCCGGCGATCCGCGCATTGCGCGCGCCGTGAAAACACTGATCGACGGCACGGTTTCGGACGGCGGCACCGGAGAATTCCGCGAGCTGTACTTTGCGCTGCTGGACGGCGCGAGCTGGCATCAGCCCGATCACTATTTCCTGCTCAGGGACCTGCCGGACTACGCGGAGACCAAGCTCCGTGCGCTTGCGGATTACAGGGATGCAGCGGCGTTCGCGGCGAAGCAGTGGCGGAACGCCTGCGCGGCAGGGCCGTTCAGCTCCGACCGGACGATCCGGCAGTACGCTGCGGAATGCTGGCACATTACGCCGGTCGTCTGACAGTAGTCAGTCCGCATAAATTTGAACAGCAAATTTTGTGAAAAATGCAGGACATGAATCTGCTGCAAATTGCTTGCAAAAGCAGGCGAAAAATGGTATAATGGAACAGAACAGGTTCTGTTCGCATCCCTGAACGGCATGAATACTGTGCGGTGCGGCTGCACCGCAGCTTTGAAAGGAGTTCTGAATTATGGGATTGATTCGTGCATTTCTTGGCGGCTTCAGCAACGCGCTCAAGGATCAGTGGAAGGAATACTTCTACTGTGACAGGATTCCGGATGACCAGATCATGGTCAGAGGCAAGGTGCAGAACACCAAGAATAACAACGGCAATGACAATGTCATCACGAACGGCAGCAAGCTCGTCGTCGCGGACGGCCAGTGCGCCGTCATCGTCGAGGACGGCAGAATCGTGGAAATCTGCGCAGAGCCGGGCGGCTACACCTACAACAACACCGTCGCACCGACGGTCTTTGAGGGCGGCTTCGGCAAGGGCCTGATCGCTTCTTTCAAGAAGGCGATGGAGAACTTCTCCTACGGCGGTTCCCCGAATAACTACCAGCGCATCTACTACTTCAACACCCGTGAGGTCATCAACAACCTCTTCGGCACCTCTACGCCGATTCCGTTCCGCGTCGTGGACAAGAACATCGGCCTGGACATTGATGTTTCCGTGCGCTGCCACGGTTCGTTCACCTACCGTCTGACCGATCCGCTGCTCTTCAACCAGAACCTCGGCGGCCCGATCACCAACGAGCCGTACTCCAGAGAGTACATTCTCTCGCAGATCAAGAGCGAGTTCCTCGATGCGCTGAATCCGGCATTTGCCGCGATCTCCGCAATGGGCGTCCGTTACAGTGAGCTGCCGGGACATACCGCAGAGCTCAGAGACGCGATGAACAACGCGCTCCGCGAGAACTGGGAGCAGACCAAGGGCCTGACAATCGTCAAGATTTCGCTCGAATCCGTCACCATTCCGCCGGAAGATCACGACATGATCAAGAAGGCGCAGATGGCTGCGATCAACCGCAATCCGGGCATGGCTGCCGCAACGCTGACTGCCGCACAGGCACAGGCGATGCAGGATGCCGCAAACAACCAGGGCGGTTCCATGGCTGCCTTTATGGGCATGGGCATGGCACAGCAGGCAGGCGGCGTCAATGCTGCCCAGCTCTTCGCCATGAACCAGCAGCAGCAGGCAGCAGCACCCGCAGCTCCGGCTGCACCGGCCGCTCCCGCGGCACAGGGCTGGACCTGCTCCTGCGGCACGGTCAACACCGGAAAGTTCTGCATGAACTGCGGCTCCGCTCAGCCGGCACCGGCACAGGGCTGGACCTGCTCCTGCGGTACAGTCAATCAGGGCAAGTTCTGCATGAACTGCGGCTCCAAGAAGCCGGACGGTGCACTGCTCTACAAGTGCGACAAGTGCGGCTGGACGCCGGACGATCCGGCACATCCGCCGAAGTTCTGCCCGGAGTGCGGCGATATCTTCGACGAGAGCGACGCTGCAAACTAAACTGAAATGAGAAGGCTGTGCGGTGCAGCGCGCTCTGTGCGGTACCGCGCAGCCCTTTTTTCTGCAAAAGAAAAGAGGGATGAGATTTGGCCGATCTGATTGCATATAAATGCCCGAACTGTGCCGGAAAAATCGAGTGGAACAGCACGGCGCAGTCGATGAAATGCCCGTACTGCGATACGGAATTTGACATGGAAACGCTCCAGTCCTACGATCAGGCGCTGAATGAGGTACCCGAAGGCGGCGGCGAGATGAACTGGGACGAGTCCGCAGGCAGCGAGTGGCAGCAGGGCGAGACAGAAGGAATGCGCGTATACCGCTGCGAATCCTGCGGCGCACAGGTCGTCACGGATGAGACCACGGCGGCTTCGAGCTGCCCGTACTGCGGAAATCCGATCATCATGGCAAGCAATTTCAGCGGAGACCTGAAGCCGGATTTCGTCATTCCGTTCAAGCTGGACAAGGAGGCCGCAAAAAAGGCGCTGCTGCAGCATATGGAGGGCAAACGCCTGCTGCCGCGTGTGTTCAAGAGCCAGAATCAGCTGGACGAAATCAAGGGCGTGTATGTCCCCGTGTGGCTCTTTGACGCCGAGGCAGACGCCAATATGCGCTATAAGGCGCAGAAGGTGCGGACCTGGCAGGACCGCGGCTACACCTACAAGGAAACCAGCTTTTTCACAGTCACACGCTCCGGCATGATGCAGTTTGAGCGCGTGCCGGTGGACGGCTCCACCAAGATGGACGACACGATGATGGAATCGCTGGAGCCGTATGACTTTGCTGAGGCGCAGGCCTTCCGCACGGCGTATCTCTCCGGTTATCTCGCAGACAAATACGATGTGAGCGCCGAGGAGAGCATCGAGCGCGCCAATGAACGCATCAAGCGCAGCACGGTACAGGCCTTCCGTGAGACCGTGCGCGGCTATGACAGCGTGACGCCCGAAGCGGAAAATGTCTCGCTGACCGGCGGAAAGGCAAAATACGCGCTGTATCCGGTCTGGATGCTGACAACCTCGTGGAACGGCAATCAGTATCATTTTGCAATGAACGGACAGACCGGCAAATTCGTCGGCAATCTGCCGTCCGACAAGGGCAAGGCATGGCGCACCTTCTTCCTGGTGACGCTGATTGCGTATGCCATCTGCTTCCTGGTCTCCCGGATGCTGTCGCAGACCGGACAGGGAAATCCGTTGATCGCGGCAATCATCGCGCTGGTGATCGGCGGCATCACGGTCGGCTCGATGCTCTCGCAGCTCCGCAGTGTGGTACAGCAGGAGGGCGCCTCGCAGTATGTGCGGAAGGAAGACGGATTCCGGCTTGACCGGCAGAACGATCTGTTCACGCACCGGCAGACGGAGCGCACGGCGATTCCGGGGGCAGACCAGTCCGGCGGCCCGAATCTGTTCGGCGGCGGAACCGGCGGCAGTGTACCGGGTTCCTCCGGCTCATCGGGCGACGGCGATGTGCTCGATCCGTTCAACACAAGAAAGTAAAGCGACTGCAGGAACCGGTTGTCTGACCGGCTCCTGCTTTCGTTATCCGCAGCAGACGAAGGAGGCGAATTGATGATAAAACGATTATTCGCAGCCGCGGAAACCGTAATCATACTCGGCACCGCACTCTGGGCCTGTGCCGACAGACAATCGCCTGAATACTGTTATGACCGCGCTGTCAGACTGATGGAACAGGGCGATTATGACGCGGCAATCGCTGGCTTTGACGCACTGAACGGATATCAGGACAGCGCGGAACTCAGACGGCAGGCCTGTCTCCAAAAAATCCGCACAGGCAGTGTTTGTGTCGGAGATACCGTTGCGTTCGGAGATTACAAAGGCCACACCGCATGGCGGGTTCTGGCTGTTAGCGGTTCAGAAGCCTATCTAACAACGATGGCTGCGGTTGAGAACCGGATGTTTGACTTCAGCGGCAGCTACTGGGAATCCAGTGCAATCCGTTCATGGCTGAACGATCAGTTTCTGAACGAAGCGTTCAATGAGGATGAACGCGGAATCATCGTCAGCCGAAACGGTGACAGCATCTGTCTGCTGAGCATAGAAGAAGCATACAGGTATTTCAGGGACGATGAAGACCGGTTTCTGGAAACCGATGATGAAACAAACATGGGCTACTGGCTACGAAACACGGGGAGATTCAGCGATCACGCTTCCTGTGTTGACGGAGACACTTGGCTGAAAGGCAATATCAGTGAATACGGCGGCCTTGTCTATATGCCGCGCGGTGTGCGCCCTGCCGTCCGGATCCGGTTCGGCGAAGCGTCCGCAGAGGCAACGGCAGAACAGGAAACGGTCTCAGAATCCGGGGATTATATTCTGACACAGTCCGGCGGTCAAACCGATTTGACCGGCCTGACGGAAGCGGGGAAAACGCAGGAGCATCTGGTCATTCCTGCCGGTGTAAGCATCTTCGGTTCCGTTGCAAAGGGCAGAGCAAAGACTGTAACCTTTGAAAGCGATGACGACATAGATTACGGGTTTCTGCTGGCCGGTTCCATAACGCTGGAAACCGTAGCGCTTCCCGCCAGACTGACAAAGCTCGGCCGTCACTCAAACTGTCCGCATCTGAAGGAACTCCTGATTCCGGAAGGTGTCAGGGAGATTCCTGTTTCCTGCTTTGAATATGACGAGTCACTGGAACGCGTCATATTCAAGGGAAATGTGACGGAGATTCCTGCACAGGCGTTTTTCGTTTGTGAATCATTAAGGGAAATTTCGCTGCCGGATTCCGTTACATCAATCGGCCCCTATGCGTTTGCGTCCTGCACCGCATTGCAGGAGATCACACTGCCGAAGAACCTGAAAAAGATCGGCGAATACGCATTTGAGGACAGCGGCATCCGGCTGGTGACCGTACCTGCAGAAACGGAACTGACGGAATGGAAGAACGCGTTTGCGCAGAGTGAAAGACCGTATATGCCCATGCAGGAACGGGAATATACGGTCAGAGTCAAAAAAGACTCATGGGCTGACCGGCATTTCGACGAGGTTTTCGTCGGAAAAGTCACAAAGGAATACATCTGAGCGGATTTCTCCGGCAAAAGAAAAGAGTTTGCCGGCTGCCATAAAAACCGAACAAAAAAGCCGGCGCTGCCATGTATCCCATAGCAGCGCCGGTTTCATAAAAAACCGTGTGATCCTGCAGAAGCCTTCAGGAATCTTCCGCGTATGCGTCCCGCGGCTCCGCCGGCTGAACCAGCGAATACAGCGTATACGGAGCCGGCTCCACGCCTTTTTTCCGGAACAGCTCCGATACCGTGACGAACGAAAAGCCCTCGGCCAGCAGATCCGGAATCAGGCGCCGCAGTGCAGTGACCGTCTGGCTGTTGCCCGCCGTGTCGTGCAGAAGCACGATGGCACCGTCCTGCGCCTGCCGCATCACGCCGTCGTAGCGCTCCTGCGCCGTGACGGACTCCAGATAATCGTCTGTGCCGAAGCCCGCGATAAACGGCAGGCCCGCACAGCGGAACATCGTCTCGCTGACTGCAATGTACGGCGGACGGAAAAAATGCGGCGGTTCGCCCGTGATTTCCCGGACCTTGCGCGAAACCGCGTTGACCTCTGCCATAACGGCCGCCGCCGGAAGTGTGTCCAGATAGCTGTGCGTTTCCGAGTGATTGCCGATCTCACAGCCCATGTCATAGGCGCGCCGGACAACCGGAACGGTCTCTGCGGTGATATTTCTGCCGACGAGAAAAAATGAAGCCGCCGTCCCGTACTGTTCCAGAATATCCAGTATTTCGACGGTCGTACCGGTATTCGGCCCGTCGTCAAAGGTCAGTGCAAGCAGCTTGCCTGCCGCCTGTTGTTCCGGCATATGTCCCAACTCTCCTTACCTGTCACGGCGTTTGCCGCAGAAAATGTCCGCCCGTACTGCCGGAGCCGGCTGCATGGGCGGAATCCGGCAGCTCTGCCGCCGGATACGGTTATTTCTTTTTTGTTTTCTGACCGAGCACGACTGCGGCAATCACCAGCAGAAGCGCCACAATGCCGACGACGGCATAGAGCATCACCGGCGTATCGTCTCCGGCTGCAACCGAACCGACCGCTGCAAGCAGGTAATTCATCATCTCTTATCCCTCCCGTGAATCGGGAAATGCCCGAAAGATTCTGAAGGCAGCACACACAGAACCGGCGGAACATATGCAGGCAAATGCGCCGTCAGACTGTCAGGCGGGTTTTGTCCGGTGCTGTCTGAATGTAGTTTATCATAATCAGCATGATTTGTCAAGTGCCGGATGCTTTCAAGCATTGACAAACGGCCTGGAATCGTGCTATGATAAAGAAAAAAAAAAAAGGTGTTACCATGATTATCGTTCTCGTACAGCTCGCCGGCGTGCTGCTTTCGCTGTTTGCACTGTTTCTGCTGCTGCGCGACGGATTTGAGGGGAAAACTGCCACACTGCTGCTGCTCGCCGTGTTCGGCTGCCTCATCATGAACAGCGGTATGCTGCTGACGGCGCTTTCCACCGGCCATGCAGACGGCATCACGGCATTCGAGATCACATTTCTCGGCGGCGCACTGTTTTATTCGTTTTTCCTGCTGTTCATCACGGCGCATTTGCAGCTCCGGATCCCGCGCAGCGTGAAGTTCGGCGTGACAGCGCTGCTCGGCGCGGGCGTCGCTGTCTGCTGGATCGACCGCCTGCGTGACCTGCTGATGGGCAAAATCTGGTTTTCGCAGCATCCGGCCTTTCATGTGCAGTGCCCGGAGGTGCCGCATTCCGTTTTCCGTTTCCTGTACGGCACACTGCTCTGCTGCGCGCTCTTTGCTCTCTGTGCCGTGACCGTCCGGCGCCTTCTGCGGACAGAGCTGCGTGCCGAGCGCTATCATTTTGCGCGGGTGACGGCCGTTCTGCTGCTCGCGGCGGTTCCGCTGACCATTCAGCTCGTCCGCCCGCCGAAGCTTACGCCGGTGCCGCTGCTGACCGCCGTCACAATGCTGCTGCTCGCAATCAGCATCCGCTCGGACGACTTTTTCAATGTCAGCGAATCGGCGCAGAAATGGCTGCTCAAGCAGATGAAGGACGCCTATGTGCTCGCAGACAGCCGCAGCCGCTTCCTCGACTGCAATGAGGCGGCAATCGCGCTCTTTCCGACGCTGGTCGGAATGCGGCAGGGAACGCCGCTGCCGAAGGAGATTACAGACATCCTGTCCGGGAAGCCGCAGGAGGGCATCGAGCGCGACGGACGCTTCTTTGAAGTGAAAATTACCGATCTGGAGCGCGGCGGCCGGGTGACCGGCCATGCGCTGCTGCTCGATGACGACACCGACCAGCAGAATTACTCCAAGCTGCTCTCCCGCTACAACACGGAGCTGGAAGCCGAGGTCAGCCGGCAGACGCGCCATATTCAGGAGGTGCAGGACTCGATCGTCACCGGCATGGCGTCGGTCATCGAGAGCCGCGACGATTCCACCGGCGGACATATCCGCCGCACGAAAAAGGTCGTCCGCATCTTTGCAGATCATCTGCGCCTCAATATGGCAGAGCTGAAAATCGACGAGAAATTCCTCGGCTGCGTCATCAAGGCAGCCCCGATGCACGACATCGGCAAAATTGCGATTGAGGACAGCATCCTGCGCAGCCCCTCCCGCCTGTCCGATCAGGAGCGCGAGATTATGAATCTGCACACAAAAAAGGGCGCGGAGCTGCTCACCGAGATCCTCTCCGAGTCGGATGACGCCGATCTCCGCCGCATTGCCGTGAATGTCGCGCACTATCACCACGAACGCTGGGACGGCGCGGGCTATCCCGACGGGCTCAAGGGCGAGGAGATTCCGCTGGAAGCGCGCATTATGTCGCTTGCAGACACCTATGACGCCATCGTCAGCAAGCGCTGCTACCAGAAGGAGGGCCGCTCCGCCGACGAGGCATTCGCCATCATCGCGCAGGAGCTCGGCAAACAGTTCGATCCCGTGCTGGGCGCCATCTTTTTACAGTGCCGCCCGCAGATCACTGCGTATTACGAGCACACTGCAAAGCAGGAACAGCATTAAGCGCTGCGGTTTTGTCAAATCTCTCCGCCTTTCCGGACGGGGAGATTTCTGTTTCTGCTGCCGGTGAAAGCAGCCGTCCCTGTGCGGTCATTCCGTATGAAAGCCGCAGCAGCAGCGCGGAACAGCGAACACGGTGCGGTATGCACGGCTGCCCGGAACCGGTGCCGCGGCTGCTTGACAAAGGGCGGGGAGTATGATATAATATGCCGGTAAAACAGAAAAACAGGGAGGTCGGCATGAAGGCTTTGATTGCAATGAGCGGCGGCGTGGATTCCAGCGTCGCGGCGTATCTGACCGGCGCGGCCGGCTTTACCGGAATCGGCTGCACGATGCGGCTCTGGGACGCGGACGGCGATGACTGCGCGGCGGAAAAGGACGCCGAGGACGCCCGG
Source organism: Oscillospiraceae bacterium (assembly GCA_024695445.1). Taxonomy (GTDB): domain Bacteria; phylum Bacillota; class Clostridia; order Oscillospirales; family Ruminococcaceae; genus Firm-04. Next base: position 20,613 of record JAILIG010000053.1, on the reverse strand, counting down.
TTCGCCGCAGAACGGCTCGGAATGGAGCATCACATTTTCGATTTCCGGGCGGATTTCCGCGAGCAGGTGATCGGCGGATTTGTCCGCTGCTACCTCTGCGGCAGAACGCCGAACCCCTGTATCGAATGCAACCGGCATTTCAAGTTTGCGCGGCTGCTCGCCCGTGCCGACGCGCTCGGCTGCGAGAAGATCGTCACGGGACATTACGCCCGCACCGAAGAGACGGACCGCGGCTTTGTCCTGCGGCGCGGACTGGATGCCGCAAAGGACCAGAGCTATGTGCTCTATATGCTGACGCAGGCACAGCTTTCCCGTCTGATGCTCCCGCTCGGCGGACTGACCAAAGCAGCCGTGCGGCAGATTGCGGCGGAGCAGGGCTTCCTCAACGCCGGCAAGCACGATTCGCAGGACATCTGCTTTGTGCCGGACGGCGACTATGCCCGCGTGGTCGAGCGGGTGAGCGGAACACAGGCCGTTCCGGGCGAATTTGTCGATCTCAGCGGCAATGTGCTGGGGCAGCACCGCGGCATCATTCATTATACGGTCGGCCAGCGGCGCGGGCTCGGCATCGCGCTCGGCGCTCCGGCCTATGTCGTCGGCATCGACGCGGAGAAAAACCGCGTCATTCTTGGAAAAAACGAGGACCTGTTCACGAACACCGCCCTGCTTTCCGGCATGAACTGGATCAGCGGCAGTCTGCCGCAGGAACCCGTGCGCTGTACGGCAAAAATCCGCTACCGGCACACCGCACAGCCCGCATGGCTCCGCTTCACCGGAACCGATACCGCCGTCCTCCGCTTTGACGCACCGCAGCGTGCAATCACGGCGGGACAGGCAGCGGTCTGCTATGACGGGGACATTGTGCTGGGCGGCGGGTGTATCGAGCGTGCATACAATTCGGATATCATGCACTGAATATTCCTGTCTGTATCATTATTTTTGCCGGCCTGACGCTGTTTTTCGCGGTGTCAGGCTTTGCTATGGACAGAATCACAAGAATTAAGTTCCCTTTTTGTGCAAACTAAACGATTATTTTTATCATCTTCTGAAAGAGTTGACAAAACTGCCGTGCCGTGGTATAATATAAACAGATCATAAAAACCATGGGGGAAAAAGAAATAGAATCCGCGAACAGTCACACAAGCTCCGAAAAACTGAAATGAGGTGAGCAGAATGAGCGGAACGGTCAGAAGAATGCAGGATTTCTCGGATATTGATAATCTTGACCGTGCAACAGAGGCCTTTTTGCGGGAGCAGCGAAAGGCATTGGAAGAACGGCGATTTGTTCGTGCCCCGCGGACGGCGCCGCTGTGGATTCAGAGTCATTGGAAACAGGCGATCGTGACGGCAGCACTGGTTCTGGTCGGCGGAATCGCAGTCTTTGCAGGTGTAAAGCTGACGGCGAACGGCAGATCCATGCGGGCGCCGGAGCCTGAAACCACACAGGCAGCAGAGGTGATCGTGACCTCCGAAAAGCAGACGGAAACCGAGCAGACGGAATCGGAACAGCAGACCGAACAGCAGGAGGATTCGGAGACCAAGGGCAGCAAGGCAGCGACCACTGCGCCGCGGCCGGTCGAAAAGACCACTGCGGAAGAGAGAACCGTCTCCTCGAACGCATCCTCTGCAACAACGCGCCGCACGGAAGCTTCGTCCGGCTCGCAGAGCAGCTCCGAAACGCTCCGGTCCGCAGAATCACAGAAGGAAAAGCCCGCGACGACAACGGCGTCGCAGCGCGGCAGCTCCGGTGTGAAGGTGATCGTCAGCAATGCGACAACCCGCACAACCCCGACGATGACCTCCAGACAGACCACGACCACCACCACGACCACGCGTGCGACTACCGCACCGAAGGCCACCACTTCCAGACAGACAACCGTTTCGACGACGCAGACCACCCCGCAGATCACTGATGCGCCGAAGGCAACGCCGGTTGTGAACAGCGTTAAGATCAGCGATGTGAAGCGTCAGAACGGCGGCTATCAGCACCGCATCACGATCGAGATCAGCAATCCGAGCAGCGTCCGCTTCAACGATACCCGGACATTCTATGTGCGTCTGGGCAATGCGGCAATCAAGTCCGGCTGCGTGTCCGGCTCTGCAACGATGAATCAGACAACGGGCAGCACACTGTCGTTCTATTACGGCGGTCCGCTGGCCTCCGGCGGCAAGGTTTCCATCGTGCTTCTGGTCGTGACAGAGAGACCGATGGCCTCCGCATCCTGCACACTCGGATAAACAGTATTGCAAACAGAAGAAAGCACCTCCGGGCTCCGGAGGTGCTTTTTTTGCCGGGGAACGGTCAGCGGATGCCCGCTCTGCCCGCACGCGGCTGCGGCTTCATCGGCGGCGCGTCAAAGGATGGATTGAAGGCATAGGGGTTCTGCGGATCGGGCGAAAACTTCAGCATATGCTCCTGCAGCAGCCGGAGTCCTTCGCCGAAGCGCTGATAATGCACAATCTCACGCTCGCGCAGGAACCGGATCACATCGCGTACATCCGGATCGTCTGCCAGCCGGAGAATGTTGTCATAGGTCGTGCGCGCTTTCTGCTCCGCGGCCAGATCCTCGCTGAGATCAGCGATGGCATCGCCGGTGGACTGGAAGGTGTCCGCCGAGAACGGCACGCCCGATGCCGAAACCGGATAAATGCCGGCCGTGTGATCGACAAAATAATCGGCAAAGCCCTGCGCTTCCAGCTGATCGGGCGTCAGGCCGTCGGTGAGCTGCTTGACGATTGCAGAGACCATCTCCATGTGAGACAGCTCCTCGGTGCCGATGTCCGTCAGCAGACCGGCAACCTCCCGCAGCGGCATGGAAAAGCGCTGGTTGAGATAGCGCATGGATGCGCCGAGCTCCCCGTTCGGCCCGCCGAGCTGTGTGGTAATCATTTTTGCGAGCCTGGCGTTCGGACGCGCAATTTTCACGGGGTACTGCAGCGTTTTGCTGTATTCAAACATTCAGTTCGCCTCCTTTTCCCACGGCCACGGCGTATTGCTCCACGCCGCCCAACCGTCCTCGGCATTGACCTGCTCCTTGCGCAGCGCGCCGAACCGCTTTGCGTAGGCATCGCAGGCAGCCTGCATACAGTCTGCGCAGTCACGGAAGGCAGAAAGCGCCTCCCGGTCGGTCGGATGCGTGTCGAGATACAGGCTGAGATCGTGCATCGAAAAGCCCGCCTCCTGCACCGTGCGGAGCAAATCAGCCTTTGCCATTCTGTCCAAAGACTGCTGCGGCATCTTCATCGCGCATCCCTCCTTTCCCCATCAGAAACGGTTTGACCAGGGACGGAAAAACCGATCCCTCCTTCAGTGCCTGCTCCGGCGGCAGTGTTTCCTCCCAGCTCTGGTAGGGCACATATGCCATCGCAAGGCTCAGTCCCGCCGGAAAAACGCCCTGCGGCGCCATCGGCACGGTTTGATCCTGCAACATCTGTCCTGCTCCTTTCATCAGAAAAACTCGCGGCTCGACGCCGCACAGTACAGTATATGCAGTCCGGCAGAATCCGACAGTCTCCGCACGCGCACCGCACGGTGCCGTTCGACATAAAATACAGCGTGCTGCATGATTAACGGAAGAACATTCCGGACATACTATGAATGCCCCGACAGACACCGGAGATGATCTTCCGCGCCGTGCGGCAATCCGTCGGGCCATCAATATTTGCAGCGGCACCGCGGAACAGCGTGCCGGCAAAATGAAAGGAAGCAGGAGATATGTTGACCGTCAGACGAGGCGAAATTTATTATGCGGATTTAAGTCCGGTGGTGGGCTCTGAGCAGGGCGGCATCCGGCCGGTGCTGATTATACAGAATGATGTGGGAAACCGGTACAGCCCGACCGTGATTGCGGCGGCGATCACGAGCCAGCACGGAAAAGCAAAGCTGCCGACGCACATATCCGTCCCGGCATCGGCCTGCGGGCTGACCAGAGACAGCGTGGTGCTGCTGGAGCAGGTCCGGACGATTGATAAAAGGCGGCTGAAGGAGTGCATGGGCGAGGTGCCGGAGTCTGTGATGAAGCAGGTGGACTACGCACTGGAAATCAGCTTCGGACTGATTCCGCGCCCCCGGAAAAGCGCGCAGGCAATCCCCGCGGCCACTCTGACTGCCGGAGCGGAATTTGCATAGTCAGCGGCAGAAGTGACGGCGCACCGCCCCTTTTGCACAGTATTCGCAGAAGCCCCTGTCTCCGGACAGGGGCTTTTTCATGCGGCAGCCCGAAGGATTGACAGCGGAGCGTTTTTGTGATATAATCACAGCAATAAGAAAGCAAAGGAGCATCCACATGGAATACGGTACAGCAGTTATATCGGAGGAACAGCGGCGCGATCTGCTCCGCTATCTGGAGGACCGGCGCGGAAGCTATATGGCAAAACTGACGGTCTGCGGCATCAGCGCACTGTTTTTCAGCGTACTCTCACTTCCGGCTTTTCTGGGCGTTGTCAAACCGTCCGTCATCAGTTACAGACCGCGCGGCAGTTTCCGCAGCGTTGAGCTCCCCTATGTGGCCGTGATTCTGATAATCGTTTTTATCTGTCTGGTGATCGGAGGCATCGGGCGGCATTACGGTCCGACCAGCCCGATCTCCTGTGTACGCCGCTGCGATTACAAATGCGGCAGAATCGTCCTGTCGGGCAAATCGCCCGATCGGGGCAAGCATCCGTACTCCGTCACCGCAACCGACGGCAACACATACTGCTGCCCCGTGTATCTGGACTATCGAGATGTGCGGACAGGCAGCACGATGATCGGAATTGTCACCGAACACGGCAAGTGCTACGCGATGAAGGATCTGACCGCGCCCCCGCAGCTTGATGCCTCTGTGCAGCGCCGGCTCCCGCCCGGCCTCTGAAAAAGTGAAATGAAAAACGAGAACGGGAGCAAATAAGAGAGATTTTAAGAGAAATCCAGAGATTGAGCGATATATTTTGATTTTTCGGCAATTTGACCGTTGACAAACCGTTTTGAATCCTGTATAATAGGAGAGCACGCCGAAAAAGGGACTTCTCCCCGTGAAGCGCCCCGATCGGTCACCCAAAATTCTGAACGGAGGACGAGTATTATGTCAACCACCATGCTCAAGGCTGCTGAAGTCAGCCGGAAATGGTATATCATTGACGCAGCAGGCGAGTCTCTGGGCCGCACCGCTGCCAAGGCTGCCGCACTGCTCCGCGGCAAGCACCGCGTCGATTTCACCCCGAACACCGACTGCGGCGATCATGTCATCATCATCAACTGCGGCAAGGCAGTTCTGACCGGCAAGAAGCTCGATCAGAAGTTTGAGATCTGGCACACCGGCTGGATCGGCCACCTGAAGAAGGTCTCCTACCGCGAACTGATGGAGAAGAGACCGGAGCACGCGATGTTCATCGCCGTGCAGGGTATGCTGCCGAACAACCACATCGGCAGAGCCTCCATGAAGCGTCTGCGCGTCTACGCAGGTGCTGAGCACAAGAATGCAGCTCAGAAGCCTGAGCTCTACACACTGTAAGAAAGGAGTCCCTGAACAATGAGCGAAGCAGTTTCTTATCAGGCAAAGCTGAAGTCCTACTACGGGACCGGCAGAAGAAAGCATTCCGTTGCAAGAGTCCGTCTCTATCCGGGCTCCGGCAATGTTACCATTAACGGCAGAAGCATTGACGATTACTTCGGTCTGGAGACCTTGAAGCTGATCGTCCGTCAGCCGCTGGAGCTGACCGAGACCTCTGCACAGTTCGATCTGGTTTGTACCGTCGCAGGCGGCGGCGTGACCGGTCAGGCCGGTGCAATCCGTCACGGCGCAGCAAGAGCCCTGCTCCAGTTCAATCCGGAGCTTCGTGCTGCTCTGAAGAAGGCGGGCTTCCTGACTCGTGATCCGAGAATGAAGGAAAGAAAGAAGTACGGTCTCAAGGCTGCACGCCGCGCACCGCAGTTCTCCAAGCGCTGATTTTTCGGCTGGTTTCAAAACACAGGAAATGCCGCTCCGCAGGGACATCCCGCGGGGCGGCTTCAGTTTGCAGACAAAGGGCTCCCGTTTTCGGCGGGAGCCCTCTGTCTGACAGTAAGGATGTATGGATACCCGGCGGAATCCCTCCGGGTGCGGGGGTCTGAACAGATGTCCGAACTGCGGATTATTTGTCGCGGATGGCGTCGATCGGCTTTTTCGCTGCGATGCGGTGTACCGGCAGGAAACTGGCAATCGCCGCGATGCCCACGCTGATGACAAACAGCAGCAGGAGCTGACGCACGCCGAAGTGCAGAACGGTAATCAGGATGCCGGCTTCGCGGCGCAGCAGATAATTGATGAGCCACACGATGCCGCCACAGGCTGCCGCAGAGAGCACAAAGTTAATCATGGCGATGACAAAGCTCTCCGAGAAGAAGATGCGGAACACATCGTTCGAGCGCGAACCGATTGCGCGGAGAATACCGATCTCCTGACGCTTGTAGTGAATCGAGGTCGAGATGAAGTTTGCCATGAGGAGCGCTGCAAAGAACGCAAAGAACAGGCCGATCCAGAAGAACACTCTTGCAAGCACCTTGACCGCCGTGTTCACGGTGTCGAGCTCGTAGGTGACGGGGTTGTTCAGCTCGTAGCGCTCGGTGACATCCTCGCCCTCGCGGTAGCAGGTGCGGACGAACTTTTCAATCTGGCTGCGGGACTTCGGCATTCCGCCGATTGCGCTGTCATAGACGCCTTCAAAATCCATGACGACCTTCTCGACGATCTCATCCGCGCAGACAAGTGCCGAGCCGTACGGGCTGTCCGGCTTGATGACGCCGACGATTTCCGCACCGGGAATGTCGTGGCTTTCGTCTTCGTCGCCGCTGCCGTAAATGCCCCAATAGGCGCTGATATCAAACTGATCAAAAATGCCGCGAAGCTCTGCGGCAGAGATTTCCTGCTCGCCGCTCATCAGCTCTGCCAGCTTCAGGGACGCCTTGTCGTCCTGAATATCCAGCCGGTTCAGCGGAATGATAAACTGCTTTTCGCTGAGAGAATCCTTTTTGCCGTTGAGCCAGATGATTTCCGAGTCCGGAACGCGCCGGAGCTTCGTGACCTCGTTGGTCCAGACATTGAGCCATGCACTCTCCGTGCCGCCGCTCAGATTGCAGCTTGCGTTGCCGCGCATATCATAGATATCCGGATCTGCCTCCACGAGCTTGGCAACGGCGCCGGAGCCAACCATCACGCAGCCGGTCAGACTGTAATTGACGGCGGTGTTGTACTCGCTGTAAAGCATATAGTTGATGACCTGCTCCGAGGTGGTCTGATGCTCGGCGTCCTCCGACAGACGGTCGTAGCGCGTCAGGTCGAAGAAGGTGTCCACGATGCCGGTGACGGTGTAATCGGTGTCCATCAGACGGATGACCTTGCCGACCATATCGGAGGCGGAGCTGATTTTCTCGTACTGGATCTTGGACTCCTTCTCCGTTTCCTCCTCCTTCATGCCGGTTCTCGGCATATAACCGTCATATTCGTCATAATCGTAATCGTACTGCATCTGTTCTTCCGCAGTCAGCGGCTTGTGGTAGCCGCCCTTGACAAAGCTTTCTGCCGCCGCCTTGGAGATTGCGATTTCCGCCTTGCTGCCGTCCGGCAGCTTGCCGGCGACCAGCTCGCAGCCCGCATCGGCCAGCGACTGCTCCGTGATTTCGGCGAAGCCGCAGAAATGCCGCAGATTCGTGGTGTAGCTGCTCTTTTCATTTTTGGTCTTCTTGGTGTCAAACTGGGAGATGAAGGTGAGATTCGCGTCATGCGGGATGAAAAGGCCGGTCAGCTGGACGCCGGTTTCCTCGGTGAGCTTTTTCATCTCCTCCTCCGAGAATTTCAGGCCGGCGGTGGTCCAGTATTCGTCAATGCCGGAGCCGCGCTTGACGGTCTGATTGACGGAGATGTAATTGATTTTGGAGTCGATCAGAGAATCCGTACAGGTCCGGACATGGTCATAGGAGCTGAAGGTATCGACCAGAGAGAAGAGCGTAAATGCAATCACGGAAAGGAAAATCGTCATCACAAGGCGGAAGCGCTTGTGCTTTAAGGACGAACATCCGATCTTGAACGCGCTCTTCATCGGGAGCTTGGATTTAATCAGGCTGAACTTTGAGCCGTCCTGTACGGGGATGCAGCTTTCGTCCGTCTCGGAGAACCGCTGTGCGGTGCTCGGCAGCATCAGGGATGCGCCGGAGCGGATCTTGTCGAGATACTCGTTGATCTGGATGCGGTCTTCCTCGGTCAGGTGGTAGTCCAGCGGAATCTCGATGCTGGTCGAGCGGAAGACAATCTGCTTTTCCTGCCCGCCGTCCTCGGTTTGTTTCGCCTCGACATCGCGGATGACCTTGCCGTCTGCCAGCTCGATGATCCGGTCTGCATAGGCTTCGGCATATTCTCTGTCGTGCGAGACGATGATGACGAGCTTTTCCTCCGAGAGCTTTTTCAGCGTGTCGAGCACCTGACGGCCGGTGTTGGAGTCCAGCGCGCCGGTCGGTTCGTCCGCCATGATGATCTCCGGATTCTTGACCAGCGCACGCGCAATGGCGACGCGCTGCTTCTGGCCGCCGGAGAGCTCATTCGGCTTGCGGGCGCCATAGCCTTCGAGATCCACGGCGTGCAGGATGCTGTTCAGCTCCTCGTCGGTCGCGGTCCTTCCCTGCAGTTCGAGTGCAAGCGCGATGTTCGCGCCGACCGTGAATTCTTCGAGGACATTGTACTCCTGGAAGATGAAGCCGACATAGGTATTGCGGTAGCTGTCAAAGCGCTGCTGGTTGAAGTCCTTCGATGAGATTCCCTTGATGATGATTTCGCCGTCATCGTAGGAATCCAGACCGCCCAGCAGGTTCAGCATCGTCGATTTGCCGCTGCCCGATTTACCGAGCAGGAACACCATGCCCTTCTCCGGAAAACGGAGAGAGACATGATCGACCGCCGTGACAGGGACGCCTTTTTTCGGTTTGTAGGTTTTACACAGGTTTCTGGTTTCAAGCATAACCGTCTGCTCCTTTCTGCAGGGGCTGTTCCGCCCCGGTCTGTCTGCTACATTATAGCATAGTTTTGTTTAAGATACAAGTGGCGGATTCTTTAAGATATTCTGAACAAATGCAAATCATCCGGCGCGCCGCACAAGGGCGGAAGGGCGCGGACAGGCCGCGGATTTGCAGCGCCCGCAGTCCGTGCAGATCCGGAATTCCTTGCAGAGAAAGCTTCGGTCACGCCGCCGAAACGGTCTGACCGAAGCTTTTTTCATCATATAGGCGGGGCTTTCGTCACTGCCCGCTGCCGAGCTGTCTTGCAACAGCCACCATGATCGCGCACTCCATGCGCTTGCGGAACAGCTTGCAGCCCGGTTCATATACGCCGCGGACAGAGCCCGTCGCATGATAGGCGTTTGCCGCACAGCCGCCCGAACAGTAAAGCCGCGCCCAGCAGGTCCGGCACTCCTCGCGTGCATAGACATTGCACGCGGCAAAATCATCCTGCACCGGCTTATTTTCCACACCGTGCCAGATGTCGCCCAGACGGAACTTTTCGTCTCCGACAAACTGATGACACGGGTACAGGTCGCCCCACGGTGTCACCGCCATGTATTCCGTGCCGGAGCCGCAGCCGGAAATCCGCTTGTAGATGCACGGTCCGCCGGTCAGGTCGATCATGTAATGATAGAAGATGAACGGTCTGCCCTCACGGTCACGCTCCAGCATCAGCGCCGCAAGCTCCTCGTACTGCCGGCAGACAATCTCCTGATCCTCGTCCGTCAGCGCGGAGGGATCGCCCGCCGCACAGACCACTGGCTCCATGCTCAGCTCCGTGAAACCGAGATCCAGCATCACCCTGATGTCTTCAAGGAAGTCCGGATTGGCGTGCGTAAAGGTGCCGCGCATATAGTAGTTTTTGCCCCCGCGTGCTTTGACCAGCCTCTGGAACTTCGGGACGATCTTCTCCCAGCTTCCGTTTCCGGCATAGTCCACGCGGAACCGGTCATGGATTTCCTTCCGGCCGTCCAGCGACAGCACGACATTGCTGCACTCGCGGTTTGCAAAGTCAATCACATCGTCGTCAATCAGAACGCCGTTGGTCGTCAGCGTAAAACGGAAGTGCTTGCCTGCCGCCTGCTCAATGCTGCGTGCATACGCGACCAGCCGCTTGACCGTATCAAAGTTCATCAGCGGCTCGCCGCCGAAGAAATCGACCTCCAGATTATGCCGTGTGCCGGAATTTGCGACGAGAAAATCGAGCGCCTGCTTTCCGATCTCATAGCTCATGACGGCGCGCTCGCCGCTGTACTTGCCCTGACTTGCAAAGCAGTAGGAGCAGTTCAGATTGCAGGTGTGCGCGACATGAAGGCAGAGTGCCTTGACAACGCCCGCCGTTTTGGCCTTCAGCACGCCGGCCATCGGCTCAAAGGTGTCGGGCGAAAAGAGCTTTCCCGCCGCCTTCAGCGCCACAATGTCGTCATAACAGGCAGCAATTTCTTCCGGTGTCGCTTCGGGAACGCCGGCGTATTTTTCGGTGATCTGCGCAATGACCTCGTCTCTGCTGTGCGCTTCATAGAGCGCAATCATGTCATATGCGAGCGTGTCAACCGAATGGACCGAGCCGGAACAGACATCCAGCACGATATTGTATCCGCCGAGCTGATACTGATGAATCATGAGGGCTTCTCCTTTTCAGACAATACTGAAAAATGCCGCCACAAGCGGGCGGCATTCACAGGCTTTTTTCGGAATCGGCATTATTGCTTCTTCTGCTGCTTGCTCTCGCACTGCTGATTTGCGATGCCGCAGCTGGTCTTGCAGGCAGACTGACAGGAAGTCTGGCACTCGCCGCAGCCGCCCTTCTTCGCGCTTTCGCAGAGATTTCTGGTCTCAACGGTCTGAATGTGACGCATTTGCTTGGCACCTCCTTGCCGGAAAATTTGAGCGTATCCGTCATGCGGACACGGGTTCTCCCGATTATTATAGCATAGATACGGCAGTTTGTCAAGTGGCATCCGCCCGTATCGCAGACGGCCGTTTTACAAAAATCAGAAATCCGTGATGTGCTGTCTGCCGGTGCTTGCATTTTCCGCGGCAATGTGGTATAATAGCATTGCATTTTGTCGAATTCGGGGGGATTTTCATGCTCGAAGCACTGCTTCAGTTTTTTCTGCGTCTGATGCCGCAGCCCATCAAAAATCTCTGGGCGAAATACGAAAACATCTGGCGCTACTGCTACTACGGCCTCTGGACGACCGTAATTTCTTATGCCGCAAAGCTGCTCGGAAAATGGCTGTTCTCGCTCGGCGGCTACAGCATGAAGCAGACCGTTCCGAACCTGCTGAACACGACATTTTCCTGGGTGATTGCCGCGTCATTCGCCTTCTATGTCAACAAGAAATATGTATTCATGAGCAAGACCGAGACACACTCTGACCTGATGCGCGAGATCGGAACCTTTTTCGGCGCACGCGGCGTGTCGTTCTTCATGGAGCTCGGCCTGATGTGGCTGACAACGGCGCACTGGAAGTGGAATTACGCGCTGATGGCGTTTCTGGTGCAGTTTATCATTCTGGCAATCAACTACGTGTTCAGCAAGCTGGTGGTTTTCAGAAAAGGCGCTGCCGCAGGGAAAAAGACGACAGAGCCCTCCTCTGACGGCTGAACCCTGTTCGCAAAGAACAGTCGGAAAGGCTTTCATTCGGCAGCACAAACTATTGTAAAAAAGGGACGCCCTCTGTCGCAGGGCGTCCCACTCTTTTTCACTTCGGAGCGCAGCCAAAAACTTTCGTTTAGGCTGCCGGAAAGCTTTAGGGCATTGCCTGCGCAGGCTCCGCGCCCGCCAGTATCCGCAGTCCCTCCAGATAGCCCGCAAAGCCCTTTCCCTTTACCGTCGCTATGCACGCCGCCCGGATGTACGATACCCGCCGGAAATCCTCCCGCGTGTCCGGATCCGTAATATGCACCTCAACCGTCGGAATCTGCACCGCCTTTACCGCATCCAGCAGCGCCACGCTCGTGTGCGTATACGCCGCGGGATTAATGAGAATCCCGTCTGCCCTGCCGTAGGCCGCCTGAATGCGGTCCACCAGCGCTCCCTCGTGATTCGACTGGAAAAACTCCACCGTCACGCCGAGACGCTCCGCCTCCCGTTCAATCATCACCGTCAGCTCGGCCAGCGTCCCCGTCCCGTATTTCTCCGGCTCACGGAGTCCCAGCAGATTCAAATTCGGCCCATTCAGCACGAGAATATGCACAAAAATCACTCCAGACTGCCGCCGCCGCGTCCTGCGGTGTGCGGTTATTTTCAATTTCACAATCGGCCAGCGCACGGTAAAGCGGCATCCGCGCCGCGGCCATCTGTTCGAGGTCTGCCCCCTGCGAAAGCGGCCGCCCGTCACGGCTCAGCTCCGCCGTCGGCCTGCAAATCTGGTATATCTTGCCGTTGCTGCGCAGCGGTTCTGCGTTCTCCGCCCGCGTGACGACGCCGCCGCCCGTCACGAGAATAATGCCGCGCTCTGCACCGGCTCTGCGCACGGCTTCGGTCTCCAGCCGCCGGAATTCCGCCTCGCCCGATTCCGCAAAAATCTCCGGAATGGGCTTGCCGGCAGCTTTGACAATTTCCGCGTCCGTGTCGATGACGCGGCGTCCGGTCAGCACGCCGAGCGCCTCCCCGATGACCGTCTTTCCGCTGCCCGGCATTCCGATCAGCACAATATTTTCCGCATCCTGCTGCATTTTCGAGCCGATCTGTGCGATCATATCATCCGCAATGCGCCGGCCGGAGAACAGCTCAGCCGCCGCTTTCGCCTGTGCAACCAGCATCGTCAGGCCGCCCGCACACGGGATACCGCAGGACCTGGCGCGCTGCATCAGGGCAGTGCGCGCCGGATTGTAAATCAGCTCCGCGACGCCGCGCAAACGGGAAAATTTTGCAGGATCCGCCAGCATTTCGCCGGCATTCGGGTACATTCCGACCGGTGTCGCGTTGACGATCAAGGTCGAAATCGGATAAAATTGCGGAAGATCGGCGTAGGAATGCGCACCCGACCGGCTCAGAACCGTCACGGACGCGGCGCCGTCCTGCCCTGCGACCGCCTGCACGGTCTGCGACACACCGCCGTTGCCGAGCACCAGAACATCCTGCCCCGCAAAGGAAAGCCCCGCGGCGCGCATCATCTGCCGCAGCCCGAAGGCGTCGGTATTGTAGCCCTTCCACGCGCCGTCCGGCTGCCGGACCAGCGTGTTGACGCTGCCGATCGCCTCTGCGGCGGGATCGAGCGATGCGCAGAACGGGATGACCGTTCGCTTGTACGGAATCGTGACATTCAGTCCCAAAATCCGCGTATCTGCCAGGAAATCCTTAATTTCCTCCGGTTCGAGCGGATAGAGCGAATAGTCGGGATTCCCGAGTGCCGTGTGGATCTGCGGCGAAATGCTGTGGCCGAGCGGGCAGCCGATCAGCCCGAACGGTGTCTTGTAAGCGGGCATGAGCCCATCACTCCTTCGTGCAGGATGTTTCACCCGCAACATCGTTTGAATTTTCAGAAAGAGCATCCGAATCAGCAGCGTCGTTTCGAGGGCAGTACACATCTGCCGCGCCGCGGAAACATCAGCCGATAATTTCCGTATAGTTGCCGAGCAGTGTGAACTGATCGCAGGAATGCTCCAGCTCGCAGAGCAATCCGAGCACGCCCTCCTGGTGAATATTGCACTCCAGATCAATCAGGAACCGGTAGGCGAAATTTGTGCCCGGAATCGGGATACTTTCGAGCTTGACCATGTTGATGCCGAGTGCGGAAATTTTCGCAATCATGTGGTATAATGCGCCCGGAGAATTCGCGCAGCTGACCATGAGGCTCATGCGCTCCGCCCCGGCAAAGCACGCTGCTCCCTTCGTGACGCAGAGGAAGCGCGTGTCGTTGTTTTCGGTGTTCTGAATCGAATCCGAGAGGATCGAGAGGCCGTAAAGCTTCGCGCAGCTCTCGCCGGAAATCGCAGCAACATCAGGCGAATTTGCGTCCGCAGCACGCTGCGCGGCGTGTGCCGTGCTCGTGCAGGGAATCACATCGACATCCTTGAGGCCGGCGAGGAACCGGCTGCACTGCCCTGCCGCCTGTTCATGCGTGAAGATCGTGCGGATTTGTTCGATCTTCGTCTGCGGCTGGCCGAGCAAGATATGACGAATCAGGAGCCGTGCCGAACGCACGATGCACAGGTCTGGCTCGCGGAGCAGGTCGTAAACCGTGCGCACGGAGCCGTTGCTCGAATTCTCGATCGGGAGGATTCCGTACCTGCAAAGGCCTGCCTGCACCGCCTGTACGACGGCGCGGAAGCCGTTCAGAAAGACCAGATCGCCGCGCGGGAACAGCCGTTCCGCCGCCGCACCCGCGTGACAGCCCTCGATGCCGGAGACCGCAATTCGCCCTTCTGTCGGGAAAATCGCCTGTTCGTTCGCACACATCGCGGCCACTCTCGCAGCGACCGTCGTCGCGGGAATCAGTCTGGCAGCCTGCCGCGCACGCGACAGCTCCAGCACCGTCCGGAAAAGCTGATGCGCCGACGAGCCGTATTCGGAGCCCGCTTTTTCGCGTACCTTCATTAAAATCTCGCGTTCACGGACAGGATCGTAAAGCTGATGCGTGCGGTTTCGAAGCTTGATGTCGGCGACCTGATCGACCAGCGTCATGCGCTGCACGAAAAGGTCTGTGAGCTGCCCGTCAATCGCGTCGAGCTGTGTGCGAATTTCCGATAATTCCATAGCAATTTCCTTTCACTCCAGAGCATTTTCGTCCGAATTTGTTTCACTCTCGTCTTGTATCACCCGGATGTCATAGCCGTCTCCGATATGAATATTCCCAATGCGCCACCCCTCCTCCGCGATGCGGATGACCGCGACAGTATCCGTCGTCTGAAAGTGGTAGCCCTCAGGAGTACAGTCCCCCCTGACCGTGAAATAATAGCCTGCATCCACCGTAAAAGGGCGTATTTCGTCCACACCGGCAGCCACGGCAGCAAAAGCGAACAATGTCTGAAATCCCTCGTAGTTTTCCGGCGGAATCTCCTCAACCGAAAGAATGTTCAGATCATCAGGTGAAACCGGGCCCGGCGAAAACCGCAGTCCGTCCAATGCCCTGTTCTCCAGAAGCTTCGCCGCAAGATCCGCTTCGTAAACACAGTCAGCAAGCTGTGCAACATTTTCACAAGCAACATACTTATATAGTGCCTGCTTCGCATCCTCCAGATCATGAGAGGTATCGCGCTGAGGAGCCTTTTTGACACAGCCGGTCAAGTTCAGCGCGCAGATCAGCGCAAGAGGCAGTGAAACCGTTTTGAAGCGCCGCATAAGTCCTCCTTCGGCACAGAAATTGCAGCAGAAAGTTCGTCTGCAATTTGGTTGTAATTTAAAGTCAGACGGCGACCGTCCCCAGCTCACCGAAGCGCCCGTCCGAAAGCAAAACATCCAGCGTGACCAGCGCAGCGACCGCTTCCACGACCGGAACCGCACGCTGCACGATGCACGGATCATGCCTCCCGCGGATCTCAAGCGCAGCGTTTATTTTCTCGGAAATCGAGACGGAACGCTGCATCTGTGCAATCGAGGGTGTCGGCTTGAAACCGACTCGGAAGCGTAGCGGCATCCCGTTTGTAATGCCGCCCTGCACGCCGCCGCTGTGGTTCGTTTCCGTCGTAATTACGCCATTTTCGTCAACTGTAAAGGGATCGTTTGCCCGAGAGCCGCGCATCGCAGACAGTGCAAATCCGCCGCCGAACTCCAGCCCCTTGACCGCCGGAATCCCGAACAGCGCACGCGCCATCCGGTTCTCGATCCCGTCAAACATCGGATCGCCCAGACCGGCAGGCAGGCCCGTAATCACGCACTCCACCGTCCCTCCGACGGAGTCCAGCGCCTCCCGTGCGGCAAGGATTTCCCGCTGCATTGCAGCGCCTGCCTCGTCATTTATTACCGGAAACTTTTTCGCAGCAATTTTGTCAAATAAGCCAGGATCCGGCAACATCGGAAAGGGCGTATCTTCAGTTTGCCCGACCGAATACAGATGTGCGCCGACCGCAATTCCGCGTCGCGCAAGAATCTGCAAAGCAACTCCGCCGACTGCACAGAGCGGAGCGGTCAGGCGTCCGGAAAAATGACCGCCGCCACGCAGATCAGCCTGTCCGTTCCACTTGACATACGCGGTGTAATCCGCGTGAGAAGGGCGCGGGATATCCGCAAGATTCTTGTAATCTCCGGAGCGTGTATTCGTGTTTTCAATCTCAATGCAAAGCGGAAAGCCGTTTGTCCGGCCGTCTGTCAGGCCGCTGAGAAATCGGGGAACATCCGGCTCTTTTCGGGCAGTCGAGAGCTCATTTTTGCCACCCTGACGCCGTTGCATAAAGTCCAAAAGAATCGCTTCGTCAACCGTTTCGCCAGCCGGCAGCCCGTCCGCGACCGCGCCGATTGCCGTGCCGTGCGACTCTCCGAAGACTGAGACGCGCAAAGTTTCACCGAAAGATGATGCCATGAGGTTCTCCTTTCAAAATGGTTTATCTTGCAAAACCGGAAGCATTTTAAGGCCATAAACAGCACTTTACTGTCCGGTCAAAAGAGATGTTTTGCAATATAATCTATAAATGGCTTTCGTCTGACTTCCTCCCGATGCATTATCCACCATGCATATCCCGCCTTTAACGACGCTTCAAGCGGTGTACTGTACGGCGATATTGACATTGCACTCGTAACATCAAGGCAGTAGTTGTAATTGCGGAACGGGAAATATTCCCGAACAGGTGCCGTTTCAGAGGCGTACCGAATCTCACAGCTTCTACCGGCAATATCAGAACAAATACGAATCCATTCCTCCGCAGAAACCATCTTTTCGTCGCCGACATTCAAGATATGTGCAGAGGGCTGCTTCATCAGAACCTGCTCGATCAGCTTGCAAAGCTCTGAAATACAGCAGAATTGCAGTCGCAAATCCGAACGCTCCGGCAGAAAAACCGGAAGCCCGATTTCCGCGCATTCAAAGATAAACGCCTCCCGATACAGATTGTTGCCGCAGCCGCAAAGGTAGGGCGGTCGAATGATGCAGGCCGTCGGAATCCGTGCCAAAAGTTCAGATTCTGCATCGATTTTGCCTATTCCATAATCGTCCCAGTAACAATTCAATCCGACAGGCTGCGACTCCCGAAACGGCTGCGGAAGCGTCTCCGGGTAAACCGCGCTGGAGCTCAGCAAGACATACTGCCCAAAGTCGCCAAGCGCATCCAGCAGCAGGCGCACATCCTCGCCTGAATAAGCTGTCATGTCCAACACCGCGTCAAAGCAATATCGTTTTAGAATGCCGCCTAAATCGCGGCGGTCAGCCCGTACCAAAACAGCCCCGTCCGGTTGAGGACGGCTGCCGCGGTTCAGTACGAAAACGCGATCTCCGCGTGCGGAGAACCATTCGGCCGCCGCACGGCTGACAAACACTGTTCCGCCTGTCACAAGAATGTCCATATTTCCTCATTTCCGGTAGAAAGCCAGAGTAGTTTGATCGTTAAGTTTTTTCTGCTTGTCGGTCTTTTGATATCCGTTTTTTTCATAAAAGCGACAGTTGTCGGTCTCTTGTAATATCATCGAAAGCGTCCAGTTTTCAGAGCCATGGATTATCTCGGCCGCCAAAATCGCCGCACTGCCAATCCCGATACCGCGATATTCCGGTAGAAGAAACAGCGGAGAGATGCGCTTTGATGCCCCGTTTTTCGGATCAATCACACGAATTGCGCCGGTTTCTGCTCCGTCAGCCACAATTATATAATAGTATGTGTCAGGCTGATTCAGACGATCTTGCACCTTTTCAAGCGACTCATTTGCAGGATTCGTGTCATGGTCCTGATACCTTTCATACTGCTCTGCAAACGCCTGGACCTGCATTCGCCAAATCTTTTCCGCGTCCTGCAAATTTGCTTGAATCAGCTGAATATTCATATCAATCGTTTCCTTCAAAAACGCATTTTCCGCCCAAAGAACGGTAATCCTCGAAGAAAGTAGGATAGGATTTGTTCACTGCCTCCGCCCCCAAAATCTTAACGGGAGAATCAGCTGATATTGCCGCAATCGCTGCCGCCATCACAATGCGGTGGTCGTTAACACCGTCAACGATTCCGCCATGTATCTGTCCGCCGTGCACAGACAGGGAATCCGGCTGCTCCCGAACATCTATGCCGAGTGATTCAAGAAGCCGTGCAGTTGCTGTAAGGCGGTCAGATTCTTTCAAACGGAGCCGTCCCGCATTCACAAAATTTGACCAGTTATCAATTTCGCTTGTGCAAGCCGCTCTGACCGCGAGAATCGGCAGAAGATCCGGTATCCTTTCCATTGAGATATCCGCGGTGTAGTTTCTCGCTGTTTTTACCGTAAATGCGTCAAATTCATGTGAAACATCCGCGCCTGTATCCCGTAAGATTTTCCAGATCAAAGAATCCCCTTGCGTCGAGTCGGCACTCAGCCCCTTTACTGTAATCGAAGCTTTTTTATCCTTTTGGATAGCGCCGGCCGCCAGCCAGAACGCGGCATTAGACCAGTCTCCGTCAATCGTCAGCCGTTCCGGACAGGAAAGGACTCCATGCATTACGCGATAGGTCGGAAATCCGGATTTTTCTGTAGACACCTTGATTTCCGCGTCGAATTCACGAAGCGTCCGGAGCGTCATATCGACATAAGCCGATGACTGGAGCGCGGTTGTGAGTTGTATTTCGCTGTCCACGCTGCACAGCGGCAGCGCCATCAGCAAGCCACTCAAAAATTGCGAACTGATGTTCCCGGGAATCTCGTATTTTCCGCCCTCAAGTTTTCCGGAAGCAGTGAAAGGAAGTTTCAACCCACCAAAGTGTACGCCATGAGCGGACATCGCGTCTGTCAGTGCTGAAATGGGGCGTTCCGGCAGTCTGCCGGAGCCGGTAACAGCAACTTGATTACAAATTGCAGAAGCAACAGGCAGCAGAAATCGCAGGGTAGAACCGCTTTCTCCGCAGTCAAGCTCCGCTCGGTCTCTTGCGGTGATTGGTGTTACGCACAGCCCCTCATCTGATTGCGAAAAGCCTGCGCCCAAAGATTCGAGGCAGCGAACAGTAGCCGCAATATCATCGCAGAACGGTGGAAACAGCGGAAGCATTCCGCCTGTTCCAGAAAGCGCTGTGCAAATCAGCTTGCGATGCGCGTCCGATTTGGACGGAATTGCTGAAACCGTCCCGTTTAAAGCGGAAGGATAACATATGACATTCATGCCTGTTCCTCCAGCCCTTCTGCGAGCAGTGTTTCAAGCTCACTGAGAGGAATCTTCTCCATTCGGCAGCGGCCGATCGCTTCCGGCAAAATCACGGTAATATCCCGTCCAGATGCCTTCTTGTCAAGCAGAGCAATTTTTGCCATTTCCTTTGCACTGTACGGGCATTTCGTATCAAGGCCAGAGCGTGCAATCGTGCGGATAATGCGGCTGCAAGTCTCCGAATCAACGATCTGGCGGCTTTTCGCGGCACGCGTCATCATCGACATACCGATTGCAACTGCATACCCATGTGGGATCGCAAAATCACTCAAAAGCTCAATCGCGTGCGCCGGCGTATGTCCGAAATTCAAAAGCTTGCGCACGCTTTTTTCTGTCGGATCTTCTGCCACAATCTTCGCCTTGTAAGCAATCGAACGGGTAATGACCGCCTCCAGATTTGCTTCATAATTGCCGTTCTCAAAAATGTCAAACAAACCCGGATCGCCGAGAATTCCGGTCTTTATTGCTTCGGCCGCACCGTTGCGCAGCTGCATATCGCCAAGTGTACGCATAGTATCAATGTCGCAATATACACCAATCGGCTGATGAAACAGTCCGGCAAGATTTTTTCCATGTTCAAGATTCACGGCAGTTTTTCCGCCGACCGAAGCATCAACAGCAGCCAAAAGTGTTGTCGGAAGCTGCACAAAACGGATGCCACGCAAATAACAACCCGCTGCAAATCCTGTGAGATCGCCGATCACGCCGCCGCCAAGCGCAACAGCCAGATCGCTGCGTGTCAGATGTGCCTCGCACATTGCTTCCAGAAGCTTGCCGAAAACGCGGACCGATTTGCTCTCCTCGCCGGCCGGCGTCACGAACCTGGATACGAAAAATCCAGCTGCTTCGAGGGATTTCGCAGTCCGGTCTGCGTAGAGCGGTGCGACATTTTCATCGCTCACAAGCATAACACGGCAAGGCGCGATTCGCTCCGTCAAAGTCTCCCCGATGCTGTTCAGCAGGTCATGCCTGACCGTAATCGGATACGATTCGCCGGTACCGGTCGTGAGTATCTGCGTTTGCATTAGCAATTTCCTCCCAAATCATTTCATATCCGCCTCTGTGAGCGGGACAATTTCCGCCGAATATGCAATTTGCTTCGCCAGATCATAACTCGGCGATGCAATGATGGCCTGTGCCTGTCGGTTCAGGTTCTGTTTGTCATAGAGTTCCGCAACAAGCTTATAATTTTTGTTGTTGCCCTCCGGGAACTTGTAGATCAGCAGGAACCCTTTTCCGTGCTCCGTCTCCAGCGTATACGCCGATTCAATTGCGTCAAACAGCAACTCCTTCGCCTTTGCCATGGAGATAAAAAACGGCGTCGCTCCGTGCTTTCCGAGGCGGAACTTT
>JAILIG010000052.1 GCA_024695445.1 Oscillospiraceae bacterium | reverse complement strand
ATGCAATTCTCCCGGATATGACGCTGTTTGTTCAGTTCACTTTGCAGGAAAACCGAATGATTAAGGTGAAAGTATCCGAAGGCGCATTTAAGCCGTATTATCTGAAATCCAAAGGATTAAAGCCAAGCGTCTAATAAGAGCAGAAACGGGAAAGTGCTGAAATATCAACCGGCAAAAAACAGACTATAAAGGACCGCCGCCCGACGGCGGTGTCTTTTTATTTTACTCCATACAGAGCATCGGCTCTGGTCAGACTTTGTGAAACAGCTGAGAGCGCCCATACGGGCGCTCTCGCTGCATTTGAACGATTACAATCAGCACGCTGCAATGATCTCCCCGCTGTGCAGGGCAATCAGCTGTTCTCCCATGATCTCCCGCATGATTTCAAATGCCGGAACCCCTGTGCAGTGTCCGGTATAGAACACCGTATGCATCTGTGAAAGCTCCTGCGCTGTCTGAATGATGACATCCTTTTCCGCATCGTCATGCTCGCTCTCGCGCTTCATCATGTGAAATCCGCTGATGACATAATCCGGGTCACTGCCGAACAGTTCCCGATACCGGTCAAGGATATTGAGAATACCGTTGTGTGCGCAGCCGGAAAGCAGCCAGCGTTTGCCGTTCTGTGTGATGACAAGGCACTGTTCATGCGAAAAATCATCCGCGGTTTTCTTCCCGTTCCGGAGAACGGACAGTTTGTGATTTCCCTGCGGATAGCACCTGCGGCCTTTGACGCCCGCGAACAGAAACAGCTCGTCATCCAGCTTCAAATCTCCGTCGATCAGTCTGACATTCGGCAATTGCAGAATACCGGTATCAATACCGATATAGCGTTCGCCGTTAAAATGCGGCTCGGCGGCCTGCCGCTGCATGATGATCTGTGCCGCCGGATTGACCTGCGAAAACGGCAGAATGCCGCCGGAATGGTCATAATGCCCGTGGCTCAGAATGACGGTATCGACGGCGGTCAGATCAATCCCGCATACTCCGGCGTTGTGCAGAACAGCATCTGTCTGTCCGGTGTCCAGCAAAAGCTTATGCCTTTCTGTTTCGATATAGACACACAGACCGTGCTCAGCGATGAATCTGTCATTCAGAGCGGTGTTCTCAACAAGTGTAATGATCTTCATTTGTGATGTCCGCATTCTTGTTCGCCGCAGATGTGTCCGTTTTCATAAGTCACTGTGATTCTCATGGTCATGCTTCCCTTTATTTCAATCATAGTTTTCAGGATTCAAGCACAGCATCTTTCAGCTGCACATAAGCGCCGGTTTCATCCCGATAGGTATTGAATGTACCGTGGACCACAATTTCCGAACCGGGCGCCGGATAATCATCCGGATACCTGTACGAACCTGCAAGCACAAACTCAATGCCCTGTGCGCAGCAGGCTGTCGCATCAGAGATCAGCACGGCAAAATATTCCTTGTTTGTCTGCGGATCCTGATAATAGTTGAATGCGCCCTTTGCCCGCACCAGCTTTCCGCTGTAATCCGTCTCACCGAATGCCATATCATAGACCTGTGCATAGACCATATTGCTGTCCAGCACGGTCAGGTCAACATCATATTCTCCGTTTGATGCATCCGGTACATCAACCGCCGGCTTCGGCGGCGCGGAGGTTTCGGTCTGCTCTGCGGCCGGCTTATTTGTATTCTCCTGCGCCGCGATCAGATCGTCAATTTTCTGCGTATTGGTATTGCCGCAGCCTGTCAGAAGCAGCGCGGAAACTACAGCAAGATATCGAAAAAGTTTCATATCATCAACCTCTTTTCAGTATGGCGGACAAGCCGCAGAACAGTAAAAATACAGCAATATCAGCCGTGACGATCGTCGAACCGACCGGCGTGGAAAACAGAATGGAAAGGATAATCCCGGCAGCCGCGCAGATCACGGAAATGACGGCGGAGCAGAGGATCACGCCGCGGAAACTTTGGAACAACCGCATCGCGGACAGGGCCGGAAAGATAATCAGCGCGGAGATCAGCAGGGAACCGACGAGATTCATTGCAAGCACGATGATCGTTGCCGTGATCAGCGCAATGACGAGATTATACGCATTTGCGTTGATTCCGGAGGCCTTGCAGAAATTTTCGTCAAAGGTCACAGCAAAGATCTTATTGTAAAACAGCAGAAACACTGCAATGACGATTACCGCCATGATGACGCAGAGCGTGACATCCGACTTTTTCAGCGTCAGAATGGATGTCGAGCCGAACAGCGTACTGCAGACATCGCCCGTCACATTTGCCGAGGACGGAAACAGGTTCATCAGCATATAACCGATTGCCAGTGCGCCGACCGAGATCATTGCGATTGCCGCGTCGCCCTTGATTTTTGTATTCTGTCCGGTTCGCAGCAATAAAACCGCAGAAAGCAGTGTGACCGGCAGAATGATCACCATTTTATTCGTCAGACCGGTGATCGTCGCGACAGCCATTGCACCGAATGCGACATGCGAAAGGCCGTCACCGATAAATGAAAAGCGTTTCAGCACCAGCGTCACGCCGAGCAGCGAGGAACAGAGCGCGATCAGCAGACCGACCGCAAATGCATAGCGCACAAACGGATACTTGACGAAGTAATCAACTAATGTCTGCAGCTCATTCATGTTCCGCACCTCCCGCCGCCAGAAATGTCTGCCCGATCTCACTTTTCCGGTAGGCTTCCGTCGTTCCGAAGAAAAGCTGCTTTTTCGCACCGATCTGCAGAATATGGGACGCATACTGTACTGCCGCACGGACATCGTGTGAAACCATGATAATTGTAATCCCGTCGCGGTTCAGCTTCGCGATGAGCTCGTAGAGATCAATCTGCGCTTTCGGGTCAAGCCCTGTGACGGGTTCGTCAAGCAGCAGCATGGAATCCGCCGCACAGAGCGCCCGTGCCAGCAGAACGCGCTGCTGCTGTCCGCCCGACAGCGTACGGTAACAGCGCCGTGACAGGTCCGCAATGCCGAGCCGCTGCATATTCTGTTCGGCGCGTTCACGTTCCGCTTTTGTGTAAAGCGGACGGAACCCGCATTGGTTCAGACAGCCGGCACGCACGATCTCCCGCACAGATGCGGGAAAATCGCGCTGTACAACTGTTTGCTGCGGCAGATATCCGATGCCGGATACATTTCGTGTGATTTTTCCGGATGATGCATGATGCAGCCCCAGCAGTGTTTTGACCAGTGTGCTTTTGCCCGAACCGTTTTCACCCAGAATGCAAAGATAATCACCGCGGCTGACCGTAAAATCAAGCCCCTCCGCTACGATTCCCGTTTCATAGCCGAGCGATACATCTTCGCAAATGATCTCTGCGCTCATCACCAATTCCCCCTTCGCTTACTGCAGAGCGCTTTTCAGCACATCATAATTCGACTGCATCAGGGAGAGATAGGTCACACCGCTGCCGATCTGGTCTTTCGTGACAGACTGCAGCGAATTCAGTTCCGCAATGCTCTGGTTCTTTGCTTTTGTGTTGTCAATGATCGTCTGTGCGATCTTATGATCGGAATTCTCGATCGTAAAGATCGTACCGCAGCCGAGATCGTCCAATTTTTCGGCAAGGAATACAATCGTGTCAAAGCTTGCTTCGGTTTCTGCAGAGCAGCCGACAAACGCAGCGTAGTAATCCAGACCGTAGTCATCCACAAAATAACGGAACGGGAAGCGGTCGCCGAACACCAGTGTTTTCTGCTTTGCGCCGTCAGCAAGAGCCTGAAAATCGCTGTCGAGCTTGTCGAGCTGTGCTGTGTACGCATCGAGATTCGTTTTGTAATCATTCTTGTTCGCGCTGTCCAGAATGCTCAGCTTATCCGCGATTTCCGTGCAGAGCTTCTTCGCGTTTTTCAGCGAAAGCCAGACGTGCTCGTCATATTCGACTTCGCCTTCTTCATGCTCATGTTCATGGTCGTGCGCATCCTCGTCATGCTCATGGTCGTGTTCTTCATGATCGTGGTCATGCTCCATGCCTTCTTTGACTTCTTCTTCCTTCGCGGCATCACCCATGACTTCCAGCAGATTGATGACCTGCATATCCTTGTTGACCGCCTCCGCCAGTGCATCTTCCACCCATTCATCGGATTCGCCGCCGACGCAGACAAAGAGGTCGCATTCCGCGATCTTTGCCATATCCACTGCGGTCGGCTGATAGCTGTGCAGATCCATGCCGGAATCGAGCAGATAGGTAAGGTCAGTATTTGCGGCATGATCGCCGAGAATCTGCTTTACCCAGTCAAATTCCGGAAAGATCGTGCAGACGATACTGAGGTTCTTGCTGTTTGATTTGTGACCTGATGTCTGCGCATTGTTTCCGCAGGCAGTCAGACCGGCCGCGGCCAGTGCTGCACAAAGCAGCAGGCTCATATTCTTTTTTGGCATAAAAAACTCCTCCATATACTTCTTACAAACGGATTTGCGCATACGACAAACGCACCGTGCGAAAACACGGCTCAGCACATATGCGCTCCAAAAGTCAGTACAGGAGGATTTTTAATTCAGAAGCTTCACTTTTAATGTCACAGGGGTAACATGGGATGTTTCACATGTCTCAGAATCAGTCAGACCGACGGCATACATTGCAGTCAGCAGAAGCATGACCGCAGCAGATGCCGAAGAGACCGCCGCGTGCAGACGCTCTCCGCACTGCTCCAGCACCGCGCAGACGGCGCAGTTTTCACCGGTGCAGTCGTGATGTGTATGTTCTGCGAGACAAAAGACAGCGCCCAGCACAGAGATACAAAGCACAATTGTGAGCAATACTGCTGTGATTCTCTTCATGCTGAACACCCCTTCCGTTTCAGAATCATCGACTAAATTGAGAACGCGTATCATTTTCATTCCATTCTATATTATACTGATATGACCGCATTTGTCAAGAACAGCATGGCGCATTCAGCTTTTTGCACATTATACGCTGAGCAGGGAGACAAAAAAATGCGTATAATGATTGCTGCATCCCGCACAGGTTATTCCTTCACCAAACGGTGCTCCTTCTTAATATAATATACAGCAAATATGAATTTTCTTTCTTGACAATTCCGCCGGAACCGATTACAATAAGCTTATCTTCCGGCACACCACATTCAGATTGGAGGAGAAAGCCCGCTCAGCTCATTGAAAACCCCGGATACCGCTTTGGCGCCGCAGCGATCAGTGAGAAAAACGAGCTGTTCGTATACTGGTGCTTCCAGATTGCCAAAGGCTCAAACAACGATCCGGACGACAACGCCGCGGAGCTTGCTGCAGCCGTCGATCTGTTCGCCTTCAGTGTCGTGTTCGCGGACCGCCCGCCGCGCTCCATTGCATATTTATCCGGAATACAATGAAATACAGCAGGCGATACACAGTTATACACTTGAGAGCCGCGTCCCTCGGCTCATTTTTTTGCGTGTGGCCGGGTTTGGTTGGTGCTTATGCTTCAGATTAAGATTCAATCGACAGACAGATGATTATGATGCACGGAATATATAGAAACAGAGAAGGAGCGGCACGAAGCCGCTCCAAAAGAAACTGATATATCCGAGAAAGCGTTTAGTACTCCAAAGTCGTAAAAAGCCAAAGTGCGGGACGGGAGTAGGTGTTTTTGTATGTGTTGATGTAGGAGTTGAAGCGATCGCGGTCGGCGCCGTTGACCTTGCCGTCAAAGTTCAGGTCGCCGCGGATCTTCTGCATGGCATTCGGTGCAGTTCCGTTTGCAAACTGATCGAATTTGTTCTGATCGGCGGAGTTGAACAGGGCGTCGTTGTTGACATCGCCCAGACGGTAATAGTTGTAGTCTGTTGCCACAGAACGGCCCTTATACAGGCTGCTGTCATCTTCAGAAGCCCATTTATAATTTTTATGACCGTCACTGTTGAAAATGGCATCCGGGCACAGGAAATACTGATACCGGTTGGATTTTTTTAAGCTGGTATTTCTTTCGTCATAGTTCTCGTCATCCCAGGTCACATCGACATGATACCATTTGCCGTTCAGTTTCACAAGATTCCACGCGTGTCCATGGTCTTTATTGTTTTCATCCGTGTATCTGCCGACGACTTCATGCGTCTCAATGCCGGCTTTGTTCATCAGGAGCTTATAGCATTTTGCATAGCCTTCACAGACGGAAACATTTTTTCTGACACCGTTGATTGTATCTCTGTGGAGGAATACGGAGGCGAAGGAATGATTTCCATCGTCATGAAAATCATCATCCGCAATAACTCTCGGGTCATAGGTTGTGCGCTTGCAGATCCACTCATGCAGGCGGACTGCCTTCATAAGGTCGCTCATCGTGGATGTGGTGACAGTATTCACAACATATTCTGTCATTTTTTCAGTATAAGACTTTATGATATAGCAATAATCGTCAAGAGATTTGCTGAGATTGTCTTCAAAACAGGTCTGGAATTTGCTGATGAAGCAGGGTTCGCCGTTTGACTTTTTAGTCAGCAGCTCTGTGCCGTTCAGTTTGTGCAGCTTGGTGCTTATGAAGAGCAGATTATAGCGGTTAAAGATGTATTTGCCGGACTGATTGTAATCAGATGTCGGGATCGTCAGTGTTTCGAGATTCTTCAGACCGGGGAATCCAATGGTGTCGTTGTAGGAGCGGGAAAGCTTTGCGATAGAGAGTGTCTTCAGATAATCGTTGTAAGAAAATGCACCGTCCGGGATCACAGACGCGCTCGTGCTGTAGCTGGAGTCGGTCTTCATCGGCGGGTAGCACAGCAGGGTTGAGCCGTCCTTGGAAAGCAGCACGCCATTATCCGCCTTATAATTCGGATTATCAGCCGCGACGGTGAATTTCTTGACTTCCTTGACATATGTGAAAGCGGTGCGGTCGATCGAAGTGACCTTTTTGCTGAGGGACACGGTTGCGGGGAGTTTTGCATTTGAGAACGCTTTTTTTCCGATCGAAGTCACATTTGCTGTCATCGGATAAGAGGTTAAACTTTGGCAGCCTTCAAAAGCACTCTCCGGAATGGCCGTCAGGGAAGCCGGAAGCGTAATGGTCTTCAGCGTGGAGCCGGCGAACATGGATTTGCCCATGAACACATCCGCGGTCGGATTGTTGAATGTGACAGACTGCAGGGAGGCAAGGCTTCTGAACGCTCCGTCATACAGCGTGATGATCTTGGTGCTGTTGCCGAAGAACACATATGCCAGACCGGAGGAATCCATTCTGACTCCCTTGCCCCAGAAAGCATCCTTTGCAATCGTGATATTGCGGCAGCAGATCTCAAGATTCATGAGGCCGGACGCACCGAATGCACAGGTCTGGATCGTTGCGGTATCCGTATAGGAACGAATGTAGAAGCTCAGACCTCTTCCGCCGCGCACAAAGCTGTCAGTTTTCAGCGTCAGATTCTTTGCATAGCAGTCGAAAACACTGATGGAAGAATCGGTAAATGCTTCCTTCTCGATCGTCAGCTTGTTGACCGCGGAATAGACATAGACATTTATGAGCTTCTGCGTATTGCGGAATGCGCCTTCACCGATCGTCAGATTGGTGCCCTTGAGGTCAACATACTGCACGGAGGAACCGGCAAATGCATTGGAACCGATGCTTCTCATATTGGTGGCTGAACTGAGATTGAGCTTATACAGCGTCGAACAGTTTTTGAACGCATTGCTGCGGATGCTGACAATCGGGTAGTTGACACCGACATAATTGACCGTTGCCGGAATGTTCACCGTGGAGGGGTTCCCTGTGTAGGAATACACATGAGCCTCTTTGTTTTGGGTGTCGAGCTCATAGGTGATGCCGCCGGTCGTATACTTGTAGTAATTGGTGGGCATCGTTGCTGCGTCTGCTGTGATGCTCATGTCCGGCAGACTGTTCCGCACCGCCGGGATTGCCGGTACGGCTGCCAGCGCTGCAAGGCAGAGCATGACGGGTACGATTTTTTTTAATTTCATCAAAATACCTCCTTCTGATGCGGCTTCGCATCGAAAGCAATTATATCATATTTTGAAGCTGCGGGCAAGCAAAAAATTGCTCTTATTCCCCAATCCTTGCGGCAATTTAATCAGTAAACATTGAATAATCCGTATTCACTGCTGTATTGTGCATTTTCCCGGACGGCAGTCCCGCTGACTTGGCTCTGTGAAGCCGTCTGATTCCTTTTTGTACCATATCATTACACCATAATCCTCCCGTTTCATCAAGACAAAGGGGAAAAAACAGCGGCTCACCGAAGTGCGCCGCAAGTGCATCAGATTGCATCTCCGATTTGGCGGGCAGTCAAGCACCCCTTACGAAACCTATTTCAGACCGCCGCTGAAAAGTCTGGCTGACAACTATCCCAACACGATTCTCACTCTCGAATGCTTTCCGCTCAGCGATTGCTGTTGACTGGCTGCTCGAAAAAGAATGAAAAAACGGCACATATGTTTTTTATGATCCTATCAGATCGCGGCACATTCGGAAAAGAGCAGCAGGCCGATTCCACCTTCTTCTTGAGCCTGATTTCGTTCTTTTTTCGCTCCTGCTTTTTCGGTACTGTGAACGCGGTCAGAATAGATGAAATGATAATGCTGTGACAGAACGGTTCCGGGTACAATCGTACACTTCCACCTATAATAATATGACAAAAAACAACTGCAAAAGGTTACAGTCCAAATTGTTACAAATATGATTGCCGATTTTGAGCTTCTATATAGTACTGTCAAAATAATACTAAAAAGTGACATCTAGCAGCAAAAATCAGTTTAGTATATAATAATATTGCTTGATGTTGAAAATAACGGGCTGCTCTGCGGCATACACGGATGCGGATGCCTCTTTTGTACCCTGCGGATATTTCTTCCGTAAATCATAGATATTTCTCCGTAAATCATAGAAGGGTATTGCTTTTTTGGCCGAAATCATGTATAATATTATCCGGGCGTAAGGCAAGTAAGGAGGAAATTATGAAGAAAGCCATTAAAGCATTTTTTGATCCGATTACGCTCGCAATCATCGGCATCGTTGTTTCAATCGCGTTCGGTGTGGTTGCTTTCCCGAACTGGGAGTCGCACGCTGAATTTAAACTGACATTTGCGAAAAATGTCTCTGAGAAGGTCTCTTCCTATCAGTCCGTCAGATCCGACGAGCTGATGGTCGTCCAGACAAGCGGTAATTCTTCGTGCAAGTACTCGCTCTATTACCAGTCCAGACCGCAGACCAGCTATACAACGATCACGACCGGCCTGAAGTTCTCGAACAACAACGAATGGGACGGCGACACCTACGGCCTGACCTCCTGCTGGTGGAATGATGTCCGCTTCAAGGCAAAGAAGACCGCCGGTACCAATGTCAAATCTGAACTCGCGTTCTCGCTCGGTCAGACGAGTGACTGATTGCACCGCACATCCATATCTCACGATTTATTAACATACTGACTCAACAACTATTCTGCTATAAAATGTAAAACTTGCCTTACGCTCTATCTTTTCTGCAAAGTCTTTCTACAAATCACATTCACAGTCACACTTTCAAATCTGCCGGCCAATCCGCCTGCGCTTCCGCTGCGGGCATCTCCGGATACAGCAGCTTTTTATTCCGGCGTTTTCTTCTGCGGTTTTGATGCCAGAAGTGTGAAAGATCGTCTTTCACACTTTTTTGATTTTTAGGGCTTGTGTTTTCCCTGCATATCTGGTATAATAGAAACCGTGCGCAAGGCAAGTGAGGAGGAAATAATGAAAAAAACTGTCAAAGCTTACGATTTGCTCACTATTCTCGGCATTGTCATCACCGTTGTCATTGGTGCACTTGTTTTCCCGAACTGGTCGTCCCACGAAGAGTTCTCCCTCTCGTTCCCGAAGAATGTCTCTGAGAAAATCTCGTCGTACTATTCCTGCAGATCTGACGAACTGATGGTCGTTCAGACGAGCGGCAATTCCAAGTGCAAGTACACGATCTACTCTCAGACCAGAGGTCAGGGCAGCTACACGACTGTCAAGACCGGTATCACATTCAAGCATAACGACGAGTGGGACGGAACGACCTACAGCCTGTCTTCGAGCTGGTGGAACGATATCCGTTTCAAGGTGAAGAAGACCGCCGAAACCGGCACTGCTTCCGAACTGGCGCTTTCTCTCGGAAAGAAAGACTGATCTTAATCATCCCGCTTTCTGATTTATCACATCTTAAAATGAACTAATTATCACAAAACTTGCCTTGCGTATCTTCTATTCCGAAAGAATGACCGTATCAAAGGAGTTGCCGCATGAATTATCGTTTCTCAGTTGAACCAGTCACGCTGGACCGGAAACAGCTGTATCCGGAGACAGAGCTCCTGATTCCGGTTCACAGCATCACACTGATTATCGGAAGCAACGGATGCGGGAAAACAACGCTTCTGAATCAGATCCTTTATCAGAATCCCGGTGCAATCGCAATGATCGCGCAGGAAAACGATCTGATTTTCCATGATCTGACGGTCAGGAACAATATCATGATCTTTCAGGAGGATGAGGCCCTGCTTTCCGGGCTGCTTGCGCGGTTCGGGATCGGCTATCTTCTTCATCGGGATCCGAAACAGCTCAGCGGCGGCGAAAAACGGATGATCGCGCTGCTGAGAATGTTTTTTGTTTCGCAGGAAATCATTTTTCTGGATGAGCCGACCAATGATCTGGATTACCGCACTGTGGATACTGTCAAAACGATCATTGCGGAGCTCCGGACACGAAAGACACTTCTGATCGTGACACATGACGATCGCCTGATGCCGCTTGCAGACCGGACATACCGTTTTCAGAACGGCGCGCTGCAATGCGGTTCCGATATGAAAGACACGGAAACGGCAGCCATCCCGCGCAGTCAGTTCACCGGCAGAGCCGGAGAGCTGATCCGAACGGATGCAGCCGGTCTTCTGCTGTTTCTTTTTGTGATTATTTCCGTGCTTTGTTCCGGTGCTGCCGCGCTGCTGACGGAACAGACCGATCCGGTCCCGCTGTGCGGAGCACAGACCAATCTTGCCTCGAAATTCTACGCAAGCCCCGGCACGCTTCTGAATAACGGGTACATCCCGCTGCGCGCCTATTTGCAGTACCGCGGAAATGTCGGTCCGGAATATCTCAGAAACTATTCCGAATGTGTCCGCGATGCGATGAATACAGGCGGTTCCCTGAATATGCTGCTGGATCAGAGCAGCGGCAGTGTGTGCTGCCTTGCGATGACGGTCAACACACTGACCGATCAGCGGGAGTATGTGATGCAGCGATACCTGGAGAAGCGGAAACAGCAGAGCGGAACGCCCGCTGCCCCGGACGGGATCGCAGTATTTGACGGCATCTGCGAACTGGTCCATACATCTGAAAACAGCAAAGCAGAACCGATCGACAGCGAACTGTATCAGCAGGTCGCCGATGCCTGTATGAACGAAGATCCCGCAAATCAGCCTGTTTTATATGTCATTCTGGAGCCGGACCGGCACGCGCTGGAGCAGCTGGAAGGAAACTATTTCATCAAAAACAGCACGACGGTTGAAATCTGCCGGAATGTCGCAGCGCTGAAAAGCTTTCTGAACAGCGCGAAGATCCTCGGAATCCTGCTGGCAGGAAGCCTGCTGCTGTATTTTCTGTATACATCCGTCAGCCTGAAGCTGCTGCGCAAGCATATGATTCTGATGCGCAATCTCGGTGTCCCGCTGGATACCGTGAAGGAAACGCTCTTCAAAAAACGAAGTTTGCCGTTCTGGAAGCTGCTGACTGCAGCACTTGGTTCTGCTGCCTGTTTCCTCTGCAAAATCCTGCACCCTGCGTATTCTTTGCTGATGCTCCTGCTCGGAGTGTTGTGCATCATCCTCGGAATCATTATAATCTCTGTCACACATCTTCTCATCACACACACCATTCATCGAATCTATTGTTACGAGGGAATTTATGATCATTAAGCTGACTGTCAAGAACAGCTCTGTCGATTTTTCCGGGCAGGAGATCGATCTGAAATATCCGGGTGTCTATCTGGTTACAGGGCCGAACGGCGCCGGCAAAACGACGATCTTGAAGGACATCGTTTTCACGCCGAAATTCAAGGAACCGAACCGCTCCCGTTTCGCCTATGCGGAACAGGATCCCGAAAAATATGACATCCGGATCCGCGATTATTTGCACCGCTTTCAGCCGGATCCGGACATACCGCTCCGCGACCGGCTGCTGAAACAGTTTGATCTGACGCATCTGAAACTCAGCGCGAAGATCGTAACGGTCAGCGGCGGCGAGCTGGTAAAGCTCAATCTCATTGCCTGCCTGCTCCGGAAAACGCCGTTTGTGTTCATGGATGAACCGACGAACAATCTGGATGATGCCTCTGTCGAAGCGCTGGCGGCGATCATCCGTGAAACGGCCAAAGACCGCATTGTTGCGGTCGTATCCCATGATCCGCGGCTTGCGGATATTCCGCACCATACGGTCACCGTTGAAAAGAACCGCATTTCCGTTCAG
Organism: Oscillospiraceae bacterium; assembly: GCA_024695445.1. GTDB lineage: Bacteria > Bacillota > Clostridia > Oscillospirales > Ruminococcaceae > Firm-04. Next base: position 33,470 of record JAILIG010000052.1, on the reverse strand, counting down.
TATACGGAACCGGCTGCGGCGGCCGCTGCGAAACCTGTTCCGTGCAGGTATCCGGCCCGAAAGCTGATTTGCAGGCATCTGCTGCGCCCCGCAACGATTCTGTCGGTCGTGCTGCTCCTCTGCTATGCCGCAGCCTTCCTGCTGTTCAATCATATCCTGTTCAGATCGCGTTATAACGCTGACACGCCCGTGAAAAAAGACGGCACGCTGCTGATCTATTGCGTAGACGAGGAATACGGTGAGTTGAGCCGCCTTTATGCAAAAGGACATTCCGTCACGGTCAATGAGGATCAGTATTACTCCATCATACGGTATCCCGATATCAGGAAGATCGCGGAAACATATCACCCTGACGATATATTCATTGAAGATACGGCCTTTACCGATCAGCTTTACGACAGGCTGCGGAATCAGACGGCGCCGACGGATCCGCCGGTCATCATGTTCCCGCAGGCTGCACTGGAAAACTACAGCAATCAGATCGACTCGCTGTTTTCGCCGGATTATCTCATTGCAGGGCGGTATCCGCACGACGGACAGAAGGAACTTGTTTTGTCGCAGACCATGATCGATCAGAGCATCCCGGAAGCCAAGCTGAACGACACGGTCACATGGAACGGCGAAGCCTATACGCTGGTCGGCATCCATGTTCTCGATGCTTTCATCGTTTCCTACAACGGAGAGGACAATTACTTCTACCGCTACAACAGCGACACTTACGACGATTTTGTCAGCAGACAGACCGCATATAAAACCGCAATCGCTGCGCCGGAAAACAGCATCCATATGCCGGCAAGTATTGTGATGCAGTTCAAAGCGGAGGATGAGGCGGGTATTTTGAAGCAGATCTTCTCCGAATATCCGGCGAACAATTACCGCTCGCATTCCTATGATGTTGACATGGCCGCTATCATGAACGGAGCGCTCATCCGCCGCTGCCTGCTGATAAATGCGGCGTGCGGCGTGCTGATCGGGCTTCTGCTCATCCTGATCAATCACAAGCGCAGGATGCTGTACCGGACGGAAGCGGAGTCCGTTGACAATTACTATCTGACAAGGCCGATGACATTCCGTCTGTTCGGCTCGGCTGAACTGGGGATCGGCATTCTGGTTCTGGCGGCATATGCAGCAGCCGGCGCGGCAATCAAGGCGTATTCCGCCGAATACCGGACTGCCCTTCTTGGCTTCACACTCCTGTCCGTCCTGAATGCGGTCCCGCATCTGCTTACGGTTGCAAAGAAATATGACTGATTATGTAATTCTGTATCTGATCATCTACGCCTCTGTCCTGCTGCATGAAACAGCGCATTTTCTGGCTGCAAAATGCTTTCACATCCCGGTGCTCGAAGTGAAAATCGGTGCGGACTGGCCGAAGCTCCGGCTCGGAATCTGGAAGATCTCGCCGCTCCTCGGCATCTCCTTTGTATCCGCAGAATCCGAACAGATCATGAAGCTGACTGACCGCCGGAAAACAGTCTATTTCTCTGCCGGCATCTGTACCAATCTGATGCTGGCGGCTATCTGTGCTGTGATCTGGCTGATTACCAGCCGGTTTCTATGGCTCCCTGCTGCCTGCATCAATCTGTTCAGTGCAATCGGAAATGCGATTCCGGTCGGCAGCACCGATATCGGAACGCTCCGGAAGCTTCGTGCTCATGATTAGTTCTGCAATCTGATTTGGAAGCTTCCCTTTGCGGGAGCTTCTCAGTCTGTCGAAAAACTTCGTCACAGTCTTTTTAGGGGGACGCCCTCTGTCGCAGGGCGTCCCCTCTCTTGCCGCTACGCGGCAATTCACCCCCTCGGCGGGGCTCTTATCAAGTCCAGAGTGTTTCGCCGTCTGCGGAGCGCGATGAGGGGCGCTGCCCGCCGCAGGCTCCTCATGTCAGCCGCTTTGAAAAAAGCTGTCCCCGCAGAAGTACAGACCTGCGGGGACTTTGTCTTATGCGGTTTGACCGAGCGCGATGAGCATGATCCGCAGGTCACGGAGCGTCAGAACGCCGTCCGAATCCATATCAGCATCCGTTCTTTTCAGCTCGCCTTCCTGCATGGGCGCCTCGGTGAGCAGCCGGAACATCAGAACTGCATCGGACATCGTGACGCTGCAGTCGCCGTCCAGATCGCCCGGCCGGTCCAGCGCATCAAACGGGATGCCTCTTCTCTTCGCATAGCTCTCTGCGACTGAGCCGCGCCAGCTCCTGATCCGCAAAGCATCACAGAAATCAAAAGCCATATCTCCGATCTCCGTCACCCGGGAAAGGATGGTCACACATTTCAGAGCCGTGCAGTTTGAAAACGCTTTTACGCCGATCTTACTGACGCTCTCCGGCAGCACGATCTCGGTGAGCTTTGCGCATCCTTCGAACGAGGTCAGCCCGATGCTGACCAAACCGTCCGGCAGTATGACTTCCTGAAGCGATTCGCAGTGGTCAAATACCTGCGTTTCGATTTTGGTGATGCCGTCCGGTATCCGAATCGCGGTCAGGCTTTTGCACCCCCGGAATGCGCTGTCTCCGATGCGCGTCATCGTCTGCGGCATCATGATTCCTGTCAAACCGGTGTCTGAATATGGATCGAATAGCTGTCGTAATAATCAGGGATTCTGCCCGAGCCGCTGAAGCTCAAAGTCTCTGTTTCGGCGTCAAACTGCCAGATTAAGGATAATCCGAGCTTGCCGGAATACTGCTCCTCAGCAGAGGCCGGCACTGATGCCCCGTGTACCGAAAGCAGCATCACTGCGGCTGTCAGAAAGGCTGTCGTTCGCTTCATGTAAAACACTCCTGTCCACATAAGATGAAGAATGATGCTGTCTTCATTTTAACCGATATCTGCCGGATAGTCAAGTGTTTTTCTTCAGATATCCGGCTCACCCTGCCGGAACCGGAAAAACGGGGAACCGGCCGGTGCGGCGCTGAGGCTGAGCAGAAATGCCGTGACCATATCAAAGAAAATCTGCAAAAAATACAATCGCACATCCCTGCGCTTCGGAGAATGCAATATGATTTCCGCAATTCTGTCATAGAAATCTTCAAAAAGCACGATTTTGCAACATTTTATCCATTGCGTTTATTTCCGGTTTGTGATATAATTGCACCGGTGATACACACACCAGAAGGAGGAAATATCATTGAAATTCAAAAAACTCACCGCCGTGCTGCTCAGTGCAGCAACCCTTGCATCCATGCCCTTCACGCCGGTTCTGAAGGACTGCGTGCAGGACACCGTCCTCACAGCGGAGGCAACAACCATTTCAGACAGTATCATCGCCTACATTAACGACAACAGCGTCATGTTCGCAATCTGTCAGAGGACAAACGGCACCCGCTATGCGGTCGCGCTGGCATCCTACATGAATATTCAGACTGCCAGCATCGGCGCCACGGTTCCGTACAACGGGCAGAATATTCCCGTCACGGAGATCGGCGACTATGTCTTTGCCAACAAAGAGTCGCTGACCAAAGTGAACCTGTCCAATGCAAAGAATCTGACAAAAATCGGTCAGAACGCATTCTCCGGTTCGCCGATTACCGAAGTCACGATCGGAGGAATGCAAAGCCTGACGATCGCGCCCAATGCGTTCAGCAGCACGGAAAGCCTCCAGACCTTCACCGTGAAGAGCACCGCAAAGTCGGTTACGCTGGAGGGAGATTCGTTCTGGAGATCCAATGTCAAGAAGCTGGATTTCAGCTGCAGCAAAATCACCATCAAACAGAATGCGTTTTCGTACTGCTATAATGTGAATCAGATCCGCTTTTCCAAAACGGTCAGTCAGATCACACTCGGAGAACTCGCACTCAGCTATCTCCGGATGCTCAATTCTCTGACCGTTGAAAACAGATCTGCAAAAATGACGCTCGGAAAGGGCGCATTCTCCGGTTCCGTCATGACCGGCTTCAATCTGCCGACGACTGTGACCACGATCCCGGAGGAGTGCTTCGACTGCTGCTCCGATCTCAGCAGCCTCACACTGCCTGATTCGCTGAAAACGATCTGCGCAAACGCCTTCCGCCGCGCAGACCTTCCGTCCAATCTGAAAATCGGCAAAAATGTCACTTCGATTGCAGATTCCGCATTCAATTATATCAGCGGCACAAAGACCATCCAGGTTGACTCTGCCAACACAAAGTATAAGGCGGTGGACAATGTGCTGTTCACCAAAGACGGAACAAAGCTGCTGTGCTACCCGCCGGAGAAACTGGACTATGCGTACACATTCTATGCAAAATACATCCCGAACGGCACGATCAACAACGCATACCTGGCGCAGATCATTCTGAAAAACTATGTCCGTCAGGGCACGGATCCGACCGACTTCGGCTTTATGCCGTCGCTCACCAGCCTCATCATCCCGACCGCCGAGCTGAACCGCAGCACCACCGGCTATGAGGTCCTGCGCGATTATCTGCCGATGCTGAACCGTACCAAAGTCCGCTCCATCAACTCCATCATGCTGGTCGATACGCCTTCCGGATCGGAGCCGAGAATCAACAGCCGCTTTTCGGAGGGTGTCCGGCTGCATTTCGAGGACTATGAAACCTGTTACTTCATGAAGGAATATGTTGACAAAATGGCGGCTTATGTCGTCAATTCCGTAACAACGACCGGCATGAGCGATTATCAGAAGGCAGTCCGTCTGCACCAGTGGATCTGCGAGCGCACTTCATACGATCCGGATGAGGAAGAGTATGTCCGGATCAAGGACAGCGGCGGCAAGCCGGATCCGAGCCTCAAAACCCAGAAGAACCATGTGACCGCCTCCGTCTTCCTGCACAGCAAAAACGCCTCTGACCTGAAGCACACCTATACGGTCTGCGAAGGCTATGCAAAATGCTACGAGCTTCTGATGAAAAAAGCAGGCGTGGAAACTTACTATGTGACCGGAGAAAATGTGAAGATCGGCAAGAGCGGCCACGCCTGGAACCTTGTGAAGATCAGAAACAAGTATTATCATGTGGATGTCTGCTGGGACGACGGCAATCTGGATGACGGACATCCGAATGACAGATATGAACACTTCCTCTGCACGGATTCGCAGTTTGCTTCTGACGGCCACGAGAGTTTCCGCTGGTATGTTGAAGGCAACCGCAGCCTTAGTATCGGCAAAAATGTTGCAACGCACGACATTCACATGATCGGCGACACCAATAACGACAGTGCGTACACAATCGCCGACCGCGATGCGCTCCAGAATCATCTGAACGGCACCAAGCCGATCACGAACAGCAGAATGCTGAACAACGCGGATGTTGACCTCAACGGAACGGTCAACAGCAACGATCTTTCCATGCTCGCCACTTACCTCAGCACCTTCAAGTACGGTTACCGCAGCCCGTTCTTCTGGAGAATGGTATGCTACGAAAAGTAAAGCGGACCGCTTCATGACTTCCGCCTGACGGGAACCGTTTTGTCCGTGCCCGGCCGGCGTAAACATTGCTTTCCGCAAAAGGGAGATGCTCCCTGCAAAAAAACAGAAAGCCTGTGTTCATCCGCAGATGATGCGCACAGGCTTTCGGTCTGTCAAAAAGATATCATCGTCTTTTTATGGGGGACGCCCTCTGTCGCAGGGCGTCCCCCTCTTGCCGCTTTGCGGCAATTCACCCCCTCGGCGGGGCTCTTCTAAGGCGGGGAGAGTTTCGCGCTCTGCGGAGCGCGACCAGAGGCTCTGCCTCTGGACTCCGCAAGCCTTTGAAAAGGCTTGACCGAAACTTTAGTTTGGGCAGCGGGCGATGTGAATACGGACAGCCCCGCCGGACGGCAGGGCTGCAGATTTATTTCCGATCGAGATACCGGCAGGCCGCAAGCGCGGCAGACGCGCCGTCCGCAACGGCTGTCACGACCTGACGGATCTGTTTCGTGCGGCAGTCTCCCGCGGCAAAAACACCCTCTGTGTCCGTCAGACAGCGCTCGTCCGAAATGATATATCCGGATTGATCCAATGCGGAAAACGCCGCAAAGGCTTCGTTATCCGGCTGCTGACCGATCGCGGCAAATATTCCCGCAACAGCCAGCTCCTCTTCCGCACCGGTATCCTGATGCAGAATGCGGATGCCGGTCAGCGCCTTCTCACCAAGCAGTGCCGCAACCGTGGCATTGCAGATCACCGATACATTTTCCAGCTTTCCGACCTTTTCCTGCAGGACCGGATCGCCGGTCAGCTCCGGCAGATTCTGAATGACCGTGACAGAGCTGCAGAGCTCCGAGAGGAACACCGCATCCTGCAGCGCCGTGTTGCCGCCGCCGATCACAGCAACATCCTGCCCTTTGAAGAATGCGCCGTCGCAGACTGCGCAGTAGCAGACGCCGTGTCCGGTCAGCTCGGCTTCATGCGCAAGGCCGAGCGTGCGGTGTCTGGAGCCCGTCGCCAGGATGACCGCACCGGCCTCATAGGTTCCGTATTCGCCGCGGAGCAGAAACCCTTCCGTCTGCTTCTCCAGTGCGGTGATTCTGTCCATTTCCAGAACGGCGCCGAGCAGCTCCGTCTGTTCCATCAGCTTTTCGGCAAATTCACTGCCGCTGATCGCAACGGCCGTCGGGTAATTCTCGATTTTCGGAGAATAGGTGATCTGTCCGCCGAAATTCTCCTTTTCGATCACGATGACAGTTTTCCCCGCCCGCCGTGCATAGAGCGCGGCTGTCAGGCCGGCGGGACCGGCCCCGACAACTGCGATATCATACCGTTCTTTCATGCCTTGACTGTTTCCTCAATGTATTTTCTGATGTTCGAGACATTGACGATGCGCGCAAAGTCCTCGCCGTCCGGCACGATCAGCGTCGGTGCCTGATGGATGTCATAACGCGCTGTCATTTCCGGTTCCTCGTCCGCGATCACCTTCTGATAGGAGATGCCGGCGTCATTGAGAAAGCGCTCCGCCATTCTGCAGTTCGGGCAGGTTCTGGTTGCAAACAGCAGAACGCCGCCTGCTGCATCGCCGGATCTGACTGCGCCGACGGATTCCGGCACATGGACAGCGCCCGCACGCTTCAGCGTGCTTTTTTCGATGACATATTCTTTGCGGTCCCTGAACTCCTGTGCCTTGCCGTCATTGAAGTTCTTGACCGGACGGTAATAACCGGTGATACGGCTGTAAACCTCTGTTTCGGCGCCGCATTCCGGACAGGTATACTGCTCGCCGACCAGATAGCCGTGGCAGGGGCAGACCGAATAGGTCGGGGACATGGTGTAGTACGGCAGCTTATAGTTTTCCGCGATCTTGCGGACCAGATTTGCAGCAGACTTCCAGTCCGGCAGCTTCTCGCCGAGGAACGCATGGAACACCGTGCCGGAGGTGTAGCGCGTCTGCAGATCGTCCTGAATATCCAGTGCAGAGAAGATGTCCTCCGAGAAGCCGACCGGCAGATGCGAGCTGTTGGTGTAATACGGGGTTTTGCCCGGCTCTGCGGCCGTGATGATATCCGGATACTGCGCCACATCGTGCTTGGCAAGGCGGTAGGTCGTGGACTCCGCCGGCGTCGCCTCAAGGTTATAGAGGTCGCCGTACTCCACCTGATAATCCGCCAGCCGCTCGCGCATATGGTCGAGCACCTGCTTGGTGAACTCCTGCGTCTCGGTGTGCGTCAGATCCTTGCGAAGCCATTTTGCGTTGAGGCCGGCCTCGTTCATGCCAATCAGGCCGATCGTCGAGAAGTGATTGTCGAGCGTGCCGAGATAGCGCTTCGTGTAGGGATAAAGCCCTTCATTGAGCAGCTTGGTGATGATCGTGCGCTTGATCTTGAGGCTGCGTGCCGCTACATCCATCAGCTTGTCCAGACGCTTGTAGAAGTCCTTTTCATCCTCTGCAAGATACGCGATCCGCGGCATATTCAGCGTGACGACGCCGATCGAACCGGTGCTTTCGCCGCTGCCGAAGAAGCCGCCGCTCTTTTTGCGGAGCTCACGGAGATCCAGACGCAGACGGCAGCACATCGAACGGATATCGCTCGGCTCCATGTCGCTGTTGATATAGTTGGAGAAATACGGTGTGCCGTATTTTGCGGTCATTTCAAACAGCAGGCGGTTGTTTTCCGTCTCGGACCAGTCGAAATCCCTGGTGATCGAGTAGGTCGGAATCGGATACTGGAAGCCTCTGCCCTGTGCGTCGCCCTCGATCATGGTTTCGATGAACGCCTTGTTGATCAGGTCCATCTCGGCCTTGCAGTCCTTATACTTGAACGGCATTTCCTCGCCGCCGATGATGCAGTTCAGCTCTGCGAGATCGTTCGGGACCGTCCAGTCAAGGGTGATGTTGGAGAACGGCGCCTGCGTGCCCCAGCGGGACGGTGTATTCACGCCGTACACAAAGGACTCGATACATTTCTTGACCTGATCGTAGGACAGCTGATCCGCCTTGACGAACGGTGCGAGATAGGTATCGAACGAGGAGAACGCCTGTGCGCCTGCCCATTCGTTCTGCATGATGCCGAGGAAATTGACCATCTGGTTGCAGAGCGTCGCAAGATGCTTGGCCGGCGCGGAGGTGATCTTGCCCTCGACGCCGCCGAGGCCCTCCTGAATGAGCTGCTTGAGCGACCAGCCTGCACAGTAGCCGGTCAGCATGGAAAGATCGTGGATGTGCATATCGCCGGAACGGTGTGCCTGTGCGATTTCCTCGTCATAGATCTCAGAAAGCCAGTAGTTCGCGGTGATGGCACCGGAGTTGTTCAGAATCAGGCCGCCGACGGAATAGGTGACCGTTGAATTCTCCTTGACACGCCAGTCTGTGACCTTCACATAGCTGTCAACCGTGTCCTTGTAGTCCAGGATCGTCGATTTCATCATACGCAGCTTTTCGCGCTGCTTGCGGTAAAGGATATATGCCTTTGCCACATCGCTGTAGCCCGCTTCGCCCAGCACATTTTCAACGCTGTCCTGAATGTCCTCAACGGCGATCAGATCATTCCGGATCTTCTTTTCAAAATCCGCCGTTACGCGCAGAGCCAGAAAGTCAATGACAGAGGGATGATACTGCTTGTTTTTGGCATCGAATGCCTTTCTGATCGCTTCCGCGATCTTCGTGATCTCAAAATCGACCACCTGCCCGTCGCGCTTTGTCACCTGATACATGAGAATACCTCCTGATAAAAAATATATAGAAACGCTGTAAAAACATTAGAAAACCATTGGTTCAAATCCCGCGCAGCGCGGCATTCGGCACATCCCTCCGGACAGTCTCAAGATACTCCCGCATTTCAGAGGGCGTGCAGCCGGTCACGGTTCCGTCGATCAGGTGACCGGAATTGATGAAATTCTGCAGATAATAGGCCTCTGCGCCGCGGATCCATTTCCCGATCGCGGCAAAATCCGCAGCGGTGTGATACTGCTTCACAACGGTCGTGCGGAACTCATACGGAAGCCTGTCCTGCTGCATGAGATACCGGACGCTCCTGTTCACCGCCTCCACGCTGAGCCGCTCCGTTCCGGCGGTCAGAGCGTATTTCTGAGGGCTGTTTTTGATGTCCATGGCGACCATGCTGATGAGGCCGCTTTCACAGATCTGCCGGAGCTTCTCAGGCTGTGTGCCGTTCGTATCCAGCTTGACGAGAAAGCCCATGTCACGGATCGGCTCAAGAAACGGAATCAGGTCAGGCTGGAGCAGCGGCTCGCCGCCGGACACGCATACACCGTCGAGCAGACCGATGCGCTTTTCGAGGAACGCATACAGCCCGTCCGGCGTCAGCGCTTCGCTGTACGCCTCCGTGACCAGCCCCGCATTGTGGCAGAACGGGCAGCGGAGATTGCAGCCCCATGTGAAAACGGTACAGGCGGTTTTGCCGGGATAATCCAGTAAAGTGAGCTTTTGCAGGCCTGCGATTTTCACATTTTTCCACACCTTTTCCTGTTGATCTGCCGGTTTTTTCGCGGCATCTGTCCGTGCACTTCCGGCGTCCGGCACAGATAAAAACACAAGATATAGTGATTTAGCGTGTGAAATTTCACAATATCTCGTGCTGATTTTTATTTTATCAATTTTCGGCCGATTTGTCAAGAGGAATCCGCTATCTTTATATCATTTAATATTTTATGCATTCCGGAGCACCAAACGGGCGCCGTTAGAAGCCGCAGAACACGGCCGCTCTCCCCCGTGATGCGGCCGGCCGAGGCAACCGGAATGTACCAAAGCGGCCTGCTGCGTGCGCCGTCCCGGCACGATCATCGGGCGGCGGGGAAACACAGGGCAGAACAAATGCAGCCCCGAAGGGCTGCTCCAGTCTGTCGAAAAAGTTCACCACAGTCTTTTTAGGGGGGACGCCCTCTGTCGCAGTGCGTCCCCCTCTTGCCGCTTTGCGGCAATTCACTCCCTCGGCGGGGCTCTTCTAAGGCGGAGAGAGTTTCGCCGCCTGCGGGCGGCGATGAGGGGCGCCGCCCCTCAACCCTGCAAGCCTTTGAAAAGGCTTGACCGAAACTTTAATTTGGGCTGCCGGAAAGCTTTAGATCAATGCCCGCGAGGGCTCCCCGCAAAAAGCTTGACCAAAAACGTTAGTTTGGGCTGCCGGCGGACTTCTCCGCTTTCCGTTTATGACCGCATCCGGAATTCCGCCTGCAAGCTCTGATTCACATTCATACCGGCGCTCTTATGATAAACAGAATCGGCACCGCCCTGAACAAAAAGCGGTGCCGATTTCGTTTTGTACGCGGTAAAAACGCACTCCGCCTTTCGGGACGGGATGATGCTTTTACACAGGCTCAGACGGGAAAATCAGGTCTCGTAGACATAGAGTCTCCACAGGAACGGCGTTTTGAACGATCTCCAGTGAATGCTGACATAGTTCTGCAAAGCAGAAGAATCCGCGCTGGTGATCTTTCCGTCAAAGTTGAGGTCGCAAACTGCGAGAACAGAATCGCTGACCGTCTTGCCGATATAGCTCTTGAGCTTTGTCACATCAGCATTATTATACTTGCCGTCACCGTTCACATCGCCGAGCTTTCTAAGGTCGGTCGTTGCCACGGGGTTGCCCTTCCGCAGTGAGCCGCCGGCGGACCAGTAATAGTTCGAGTGCTGATCATTCGGATCGTTAATCAGGGAATCCGGTGCAAAACAATAGGTATAGGGTGTATAGCCCGGGAAGTCATTCGGATTGTCTTTGAATTGATCATCCCAGGTGACATCCATATGATACCATTTTCCGTTCAGCTTGACAAGGTTCCATGCGTGCGGATAAGCGGAGACGAACTCGCTTTCAATACCGGCCTTCTTCAGAAGGTTGTTGTAGCATTTCGAATAGCCTTCACAGACCGTGACATACTGCATTGTGCCGTTGATTTTTTCTCTGTGCAGGAAAACAGAGGCATCGGAATGATTCTTCGCGTCATGGAAATTTTCGTCAGCAATCACACGCGGATCGTAGGTCGTCCGGTCCATGATCCATTTGCGGAGCTTCATAATCTTCTGGACCGGTGTATCGGTTGACTTCACAACCTGGCTGACAACCCAGTCTCCCATTTTGTCCACATAGTTCTTCAGAATCACAGAGCCCTCAAACTGGTCAAAATTCGCACAGATATAGCTGGAGAAATCGCTGTGGAAGTACGGCTCCTGTCCGGAGGGTGTATAAAGGACCTTTTTGCCGTTGATCGTCTGCAGCTTAGAATCCGGGAACAGTCTGTGGAAATAAGTCATAATCTGTGTGCCGGTCAGAGTGGTCGGGACATTCAGCGTTGTCAGATTAGACAAATTGGGGAAATAAACGGTACCGCCGTTTGCGTACGGGGTATAGTTCTTGAGTGTCAGCGTTTTCAGATTTGTGACACCGGAAAAGGCATGGTCCGGATAATACTTCGCAGAGGATGTGTAAGAAGAACCGGCTCTTTCTTTCGGATAGCAAACCAGCTTTGTTCCGTTCTTGGTGTAAAGAACACCGTTATCAATCGTCTTGTAGTAGCTGTTGGATGAATCAATGCTGAAGGCTGCCACTCCCCATACATCTGCAAAGGCAGAATCGCTGATGGAAGTGACATTTTTACTGATTTTGAATGTGCTCGGCAGTTTAGCGCTTGCAAACGCATTCGCTCCGATTGATTTGACCGAATCCGGCATCGTAAAGCTGCTGATCTGGCAGCCGGCAAAGCAGTTTGCAGGAATCGATGTGACTGTATTCGGGAAAGAGAACGACGAGATGCCGCACTGATCAAAGGTTGCTTTGCTGAGAACCACCTTTGTGCTTGTGCCCTCAATCCGGAGCGTTTTGAGATTGTACAGCTTAAAGAACAGGCTTTCACCGAGCTGCAGTGTGCTGACATTGCTGTTAAAGCGTACATAATTCAGGCTCATACACTGCCAGAACGCTTCCTTCTGCAGATTGATTGACTTGGAATATCCCTGGAAATTCTTGATGCTTGAGCGTTCAAAGGCGTGCGGCTGAACCACAACGGAGTTCACAGTTGCCTGAAGATAAACGGTATCCAGATTATTGGTGTCAGCAAAGGCATATTTGCCGACAGTCAGCGTGCCGGAAGTCGTTCGGACACCGCTGAGAAATACAGTGTTGACAGAAGATCCGCGAAATGCTCTCTCTCCGATCGTAGTCAGATTCGTTGCGACAGACAGGTCTACTGTTGTCAGATAGCTTTTGCCGCTGAAAGAATCTTCTCCGATCTTGGTGACCGGAACAGCCTTTCCGCTATAACTGACAGTTGCAGGAAGGACAAGGCTTGTAATGTCTGTATGACACGCGATCGTGACTGCATAGAGGGATTTGTCGCTTTTTTGGTAAATTGCATACATGACTTTGTTGACTGTGATGTAAGCAATGATGCTGTCTGCCGCTTCTGCGGTAACAGCCGCACTCTGCCATACATCGCGCAGCACCGGAGTAACCGGCATGGCTGCAAGGGTTGCCGCACTCAGGAGCACGGCGGTGAGTTTTTTGAATTTCATCACAATATCCTCCTTCTGGTGTGTATCAACACCATAGCAAGTATATCATATAAATGCAACAGATTCAAGTCGCAGATTGCGATAATTGTGACAATAAATGCTTAATGCCATCACCGAACAGATTGCGGTAATTGTGACAATAAACGCTTAATTTTACCGCTGAACAGATTGCTTAAATCCGATCAATATAGTCACATCAGAACACCGTTCTGCCGGGCGGCGTGAGGACTGTTGGCTGCCGTCCGCTGAGATGAAGCATCCCGCCGGGTTTCCGCGGAGCCCGGCAGGGACAGTTTATCAAAGCAAACCGCACAGGGCGTCCGAAAAGACTCCCCGTGCGTTGATACGGTCAGACCGTCAGACTGTTAAGCATTACTTTTTGCTTTTGCACAGGGTACCGCGGTCTGCCTTCGCAGCAGATGAAAAGACGGCAGTGCAGCCTGAGACCGTTCATGCTGCCGGGCGGCGTACTGCGGATAAAATTGTGTTACCAATCTAAAGAGGAGCTCCTGTTCTTATAATCATATTGATTTTGATTGTCACGCCCTCATCGGTTCGTTAAAGTACATATTTATTTTGTTTTTCGATTTGATTCGCAACTTATGACTTGTATTTTTATATGAGAATGTGATATAATTGTAAAGGTGCAATTTCGCACCAGAAGGAGGATATTGCGATGAAACTCAAAAAGCTCACCGCCGTGCTTCTGAGCGCGGCAACCCTCGCAGCTATGCCGGTTTCGCCGGTAATGCGTGACCTCTGGCAGCAGCCCGCCGTCACCGCAGAAGCTGCAACCATGCCCACCAACTACTACAAGTACACAACCGGCGGCATCTGCTACGAGCTCGACACCAAGAACAAGGAAGCGTACATCTATTCCTACACCGGCAGCCCGACCAATCTGGTCATCCGTGCGACGGTCAGCTATGCAAACGGCCCGTACAAGATCGTCGGCATCCGCGACAACGCCTTCAACGGCTGCTCCACGCTGACCACAGTTGACCTTTCTGTCGCGTCCAATCTGAGAAGCATCGGGCACTCCGCGTTCCGGTACTCCTCTGTCCGGAATGTCTTTATCAACAGCAGCGTGTCGGTCGGACAGTATGCGTTTGCAAACACCGGCAATCTGCAGAGCGTGACGCTGCAGGCCTACGGTCAGCGCGTCACGGTGCAGCCGTACGCCTTTGCACAGTCTGCCATTCAGAATTTCTACGGCTATGCGCCGGAGATTGATCTGCAGAGCAATGCGTTCTGGCAGTGCATGAGCCTGAATTATGTGCGCTTCAACAGCAATGTCCAGAAGCTCTCCTTCGGAGACAGCCTGTTCTTTAAGCTCAGCAATCTGAACACAATCCGGATCGAAGGCACAAATACGAAGCTGACGCTTGCGCCTTATACTTTCTGCAACTGCGGAATCACTTCCCTCACCCTGCCGAACACGGTTACGACGATCCCGTCTTTCTGCTTCAGCGGCTGCCAGCTCACCAGCTTCACCATGCCGGATTCCGTTACGACAATCAGTGATAACGCTTTTTCCAGCGCCACGCTGCCGGCAACCCTCAAGATCAGCAAGGCCGTCAGCTCAATCGCAGACTCCGCTTTCGCTTACACCTACGGTGTGAAGGCATATACGCTGGATTCCTCCAACACCAAATACAAAACCGTTGACGGTCTGCTCCTGAACAAGAGCGGAAACAGACTCCTTGCTTACCCGCAGGCAAAAACCAACTCTTCGTATACAATCGACGCAAGATATATCCCCGACGGCGTGCTTCATAACAACACCAGCCTTGTGACGCTGAAGCTCACCAACTTTATTCAGACCTATTCCTATTACAAGGCGTACTTCCCCGGACTGGACAATCTGAAGTATCTGACGATCGCTTCTTCTGAATACAATCAGTCCGCAGGAGCGATTCTGAAGCAGTATGAAACGCTCCTGAAGAGCCCGAAGCTCTGCCGCCTGAACGGCAATGATCTCGTCCGGAAGCTGCCGAGCGGAGAGCCGGTTTTCGGTGCCAAGATCAGTGATGAGATGACGGCGAATTTTGAAAAGTATGAATATTACCCCTTCATGCAGGACTATGTTGATAAAATGGCAAGCTTTATTGTCGCAAGAGTCACCACATCCTCAATGACGCCGATCCAGAAAGCGCTGCACATCCGCAGCTGGATCATGGGCCGCGTGCAGTATGACTATGATTCCAAGAAGGACAAGAAGAACCATGTCGATGCTTCCGTATTCCTGCATCAGAAGTCGGACGGCAAATACTACACCGTCTGCGACGGCTATGCAAGATGCTATGAGATCCTGATGAACAAGGCCGGCATCCAGACATATTATGTTGTGGATTACAAGTACAACATTGAAGAGGAAGAGGGCCACTGCTGGAACCTCATTAAGCTGAACAACAAGTGGTATCATGTCGATGTCACCTGGGACGACGGCAAGACCGGCGATGACCGCTATGACAACTTCCTCTGCCCGGATGCACAGTTTGACAACGACGGCCACGGCACCTACAACTGGCAGGCACTCGGAAATGCCGGCATCCGCAAGGGCTCCGGGTATGCTGTGATGGACAACCGCAAGCTCGGCGATGTGAACGGAGACGGCAAATTCAATTCCGCGGATGTCACCAAGATCAAGAGCTATTTCGGCACCACAAACACCACTTACCTCGCACGCTGCGACCTGAACTTCGACGGCAAGGTTGACAGCACTGACGAATCCCTGCTCAGCAGCTATATCACCACCTACTGCAAGCAGTACACTACGCCCAGAATCTGGAGATTCGCCACCTACGAAAAGTAATCCATTCCGTTCAGCAGCGCACCGATCACTTTGACCGCGGCGCAGCGCAAAATGGCTGATGTGAACGGTGACGGTTCCATTGATGTCGCTGACGCAGTCAGACTCGCAGTCGACTACAATATTCCCGACTGAACATACTGAATATACATACTCCACATAAAAAGCACAGCCTGCGGTTATGATATACCGCGGGCTGTGCTGTGTTTTTTACTTGAAAGCGATTTGAACGGGATCATGCCGAAAGCATCTTATTCGGGAGAATACTGTACTCTGAGGCACAGATAATACGATGCCATGCAAACGAGGGAACCCCGCGGGGCTCCCTCGTCTTCGGTAAAACTGTTTTGTCATGATATGGTATGTATATCGTGTCTCAATGTACCTTCCGTCGTTTTCAATTCACATTGCTCATCACGATGTTGGAGAAGGTGAACCAGGATTCCTGCTCGCACCAGTGGTCATCGTGGCTGGTGATCGGACCGTAGTCATCGCCGTCAAGCTTATCAACTTCCAGATTCTCAACAACAATGTTGCTGCTGTCCAGGATCGAGATGGTTTCCGTAGCGCCCTTCCGGATATTGATCGAAATCGAGTGGTGCGCTTTCACATCGCCGATATCATAGGCATAATCTCCGATCTGTTCACCGATGTAATCGATTCTTCCGAGCTTTCCGTTTCTGAACAGCGCAATATCCACATCATGGAGATAATAGATTTTCAACCCGTCACTGGTCACCAGAATACAGTGCGCGGTCAGGAAGCCTTCGCTGCCGGGTACGATTTCGTTACTGTCTGCTGCTTCGCCGTCTTTTGCTTCGCCGTCTTTGGCTCCGCTGTCCTCGGCATCGCCGGCGCTTTCGGACGGCTTTGTGATACTGACATCAAACAGGAAGCCGCCGCCCTCCAGCGTATGCCAGTCTGCTTGGTCCCTATCGATACTGAACGAGAGAATCTTTCCCGCCCCGTGCACGAAGGAATTGGGGTCATCGTTTTCATGCGTCAGAAGGAAATCTTTATAATTCACCTCTGTATAGCCGCGCATTTTGATATTTTTTCCGTTGATCTCAATATGTTTCGGCAGCGTCGGGCCGAAGTATTGATCGAAATCGTAGTGGTCGTAGCAATCCCAGTCATAATTTGTGCTGGCAGCCAGCATGTCAATCAGGCATTCAGCCTGCTCGTTCTCCAGCACAAGAACTGTTGTACGGATTGTCGGGCCGGCCAGTACAGTGACCACAACCTCATGCGATCCGACCAGCAGGTCATCAAACACGATCATGCCGCTGTCGTCCGTCAGTCCGGTCTTGTTTGTGTCGCCATTCGAGATTGCCACCGTGGCGTGTTTGATGCATTTACTGCCTTCTGTGACGATGATTAACGCGCTGCTTTTCGGTCTTGTCACACCGACCTCTTCAAAAGCGTCATAAATATGGAGAACTTTTTCTTTTGAATAGCCGATCGTGCGCGCAGCAGATGCCAAAGAGGTTCTGATTTCATCAAATGTTGTCATTGAATCGCTTAGATCCCCCACGGACACTTTGAAAACATCAAACAGTTCATCAAGTGAATAATCGTATTTCGTATTGAGCAGATAGGCGGCATAAGATATGATCGTTGAGTTCAGATGCGGATCCGCGGTATTTGCATCATAGTACTTGTCACCGATTTTTTTAGGGTTTTTTGAATTATGAGGATTGGTAATATCTCGGAGAGGCTCCGATCTGGCTGCCCATTTCTTATCGACCCAGCAGCCGAAAACATCGGCATACGCTTCATTCACTGTGCCCATAAACATAGTACTGAGCACCCCGGACTGGGCATTATTATGGTTTACAACAGCGTGACCGTATTCGTGTCCGTATACATAGTGATCATTTGCATATGTGGCAAACCGCTCACACTGATCGGTGAAAAACACTGCATCATATGTTGAACCGCCGGGTATTGTAACCGGACCATATGCCGCATTTGCTGTAATCGGTCCTACACCAAATATGGGATTGGCACGGACAAAAATTGAAGCTGATCCATTCTGACCGTTCAGTCCGTAATAGCCTTTGGATGCATAGCGTTTGCGCACCTCAAAGAAATTACAGTATGCAGAAACCGCCTGACTGTCCCATCCGTCTCTGCTTGGCGTAAACGGATGATTCGGATCACTGAGATCAATGGCTCTGTTGTATGCCGAAATGCCGCCGGAACTTTCGACATCCGGCAAAGTGCTGCCAATGGCGTTTTGGACATATGAGTCATTGAACCGATAAGCTCCTGTTTTATATGTGTCGTAGCGCATATAATAGGTGTCGGTTGTGTCTTCTGTTATAACCTGGACATCAATAAACCGGCTTTTGCTGTATTCATCCAGTGCCTCTACTGCGTAATGACCGCTGTATTGTAAGAAATTGCTCTTTTCGTACACGATCTTTCCGGTATGCGCATCAATCCAGACTGTTTTCTGTGCGCTTGTCACCACACGGTAGACCAGTACTGCTTCCGGATTCATTCTGATGCAAAGATCAGAGGTGTAGATTTCGACCGGCTTGTCAGAGCCGCTGTTCACGATCTGCTTCAGGCGCTGCTTCGTGACGGTCGGCTTCAGATTCAGCTTTTTGAAGTGTTTGTCGCACAGATAGCCGGAGAAGACCGAAGAAATCTTGCCGTCCTTTTTGCAGGTGATCGTGACGGTTCTGCCTTCTGCCTCTACGCCCTGATATACCTGATTGAACGAATAGGAAACCGACCACTGACTGTAAACTGTCCGTGTAAATTTCAGCTCCGCCGCGGGGTCCTTCATTCCAAGCAGGCTCTTGATGTGATACAGAGAATACAGTGCATCCTGTGCATTCTGAATCTTCTCCGTTGCATATAAGCCGTTGATCCGCTCGATGAACTTGTCATCGTTGTAGAAGACTTCCAGCGGGTATTCTTCGTTTTCATTGAACGCTTCAATATCCGTCAAGGTATAATCTTTCACATTGGTCACCTTCTCGTCATCGATCACAATCGGATCTGCGGCTGACGGATTCATGCCGTTCGCAATCTCGTAGCTGTCCGGGAAACCGTCTTCATCGGTGTCGCCTGCATACGGATTGGCGCGGTATTGGCCCTCCTGCTGCGTCGGAATGCCGTCACCGTCAAAGTCCTCCGCACCGTCCGATGTGCCGTTTTCGTCCGTGTCAGCGGTCAGCGGATCCGTGCTTGCCAGATTGACCTCATAGCCGTCCTTCAGCCCGTCTCCGTCGGTGTCCGGATTTAGGCGGTCGGTCTTGCGGGTGATCTCGTCCAGATCATCCAGACCGTCGCGGTCACTGTCGATGTCAGAGAAAGTGTAGCTGCCGTCGCTGTTCTGTCTGACCGTCACATCGTTGGAAACGGTCTGCTTTCCGTCTGCGGATTCCGCAGCGACATAAAAGACATACTTTGCCTTTGCCGTTTCATCCGGCGGACAGACATATTCGGTTTTGTCCTTGACTTCTGCAAGCGGCGTTTCCGTATTTGCTTTGTCATAGACCTTGTAGCCGGAAGCACCCTCCTGTGCCTGCCATTTGACGGTGATTGTGTTATTTTCCCTGCTGTATTCCGCCCAAGCGTAAAAATCGCCCGGATTCGCGGCTTCCTGCATCGCATCCGCTGTGACACTGAGCTTGACCGTGTAGTCCGTGCCGTCAATCCTGATTTTCTTTTCAGCCTCGACGGAAATGCTGTCTTCGTCGGCTGCAAAAATGCGTGCCGGCGCAGAAAGCGCGATCAGCCCCGCGCAGAAGAACACGCTCAGGATGCCGAACAGCTTTTTGCTCTTTTTCCGCGTCATCCACGCCAGTGCGGCCGCGGCGGCAATGACACCGAATATGCAGAGTGCAGATGTGCTCTCGCCGGCATCGACGCCCGGTGCAGCGGTGGTCTCCGGTGCAGATTCTGTTGCTGCGGGCTCTGTGGCGGCTTCGGTGGTATCCGGTGCTGCGAGCTCCACGGAAACGCTTCCCTCATAGCTTTCGCCGGCACGGATGCGGAGATTCTCGCCGGAGAGGCTGCCGCTTTTGGCGGTAAGGCCGTCCGGCAGCTGCAGTTTCCAGTTCACGCCGTCGATGTCGGCATCGTTCGTGTTGCGGATCGAAAAGCTGATATCCGCATCTTCTGCCGCGGCGTATTCCTCCTTGCCGGAAGAAACCGACACCTCAACACCGGACTGTTCCGCGGCATCGGCGGGCAGACCGGTCAGAAAGCAGGTCAGAAACAAACTCATAAATGTCAGGATAAAAGCGCCAAATCGTTTTTGCATAATCATTCTCCTTTTGTTTGCGGTATTGGTTTGTTGCTGCTGATAGGGAAATCTATTCCCGTTTCTGCTGCATACCGGAAACAGATTCCGTATTCCGGTACACATGAGTTGCCTCTATACACCTCCTGACGCAAGATTCTGTCGACTCATTGTAAAAAATATAATCAGACATTGCCATTATATCATTCTGTCATTGTAATGTCAAGCGAAATATTGCGAACAAGCCTTTCTGTCATGGCGGTGCTTCTTTTCGATTCATTTGCCTCCGTACTTTATACGAAGCAGGAGCAGACAGCCCGTCGCCCGCAGCTTTCCGCGTTCACGATATCCGGCAGTTTTCCCGTTCTGCGGGCAGCACCTGACCGGATAATAATGACGGCAAATATAAAAACTCTTTCTTGACTTTTCCGCTGAAACCGATTACAATAGATATTTCTCCTGACACACCATATTCAGATACAAGGAGAAATGACATGAAAAAGCACATTCTGAAGTTTACCCTTGCGGGTGCGTTTGTCTGTGCGCACATCATCCTTGCCACAAAGAGCAATTCCCAGATGAAGGCCGCCTGCAATGTGGACAGAGGCGCAGCTGACGGCGGTCTCGCGTGTATGTCCTCCTCAGTGGACACCAAATGTCAGCGGTTCCCTTCTGCCGATGAGGAGGAAAGCAGCGTGTTTTTTGCTGCGTCCGCAGCGCATCCGCCAGCCGCAGCGACCGTCTGTCAGCCGGCGGCAAGCGCCGGGTATATTCAAAAATAAAAGTATTTATTTTCCATTAAGAGTACTTGACAAGCATTTCCTTTTTTTGTATAATGAAAATGCTATAGCACTGCATCAATCCGCAAATGTTTCTGAAACATTTCACTTTTCATCGCATCCATTTACATTGTTATTCCACTTTCAGTCTTACCAACCGATTTGATGAGAAAGGAACTACTATGAACAAAAAATTTATGAGTGCTATGATCAGCTCCGTTCTGGCGGCCTCGCTGCTGGGCGGACTCTCTGCCGAAGCAAAATCCGGCGAAGGTACTGTCAATATGTGCGGAAGCAGCACCAAAACCTCCTATTCCTGCACATTCTGGGGACAATCCAATTTCTGGGATGTCTGGTGGGGCGCTGACGGATCCTCCAGAACCTTCTGGTACGGCTCAAATCCGTTCTACCTGACCAGCATCACGCATCAGGATATCATCAGCTGCACCGGACTCGGCTCCCTGTCGATCGGCATTACGCCGAGCGGTCCGAATGCAAGCTCCAGCATCAGCGGCCACTCCGTCACCTATTCCTACACCAATTACAACACCTACCTGATCAGTGTCCAGCTTCACTACAAGCATACCGGTATGCTGGCCGCATGGAACTACGATATGTATACACACGCAACGCTTCAGGACGGTTCCACCTTCTATAATGTTTACTCGAACTAAAGAAACGAATCCCATCTCTCCAAACAATTCAGCACCCGTCGCACCAAATCATTCAGTTGATTCAGTTCTTCATTTCTGAGCAGCAAATCATATGATACGAACGGGTGCAGAATGATGAATTCATTCTGCGCCCGTTTTTTTAGGAGCAGCACTTTATGAGTATCAAGCGGAAATTGATTGTCACGGCCGCCGCGGTCTGTCTGATCGCAGCAGGCGCGCTCTGGTATTACCGGGAAACGCGCCCGTTCCGGTTCCGGACGGGCAGAAGTCTGCGGGAGCTGAGCGGCATCGGCGCCTCTCTGTCAGAGCAGGAAATCGCTGCTGTCAGCAATATGCTGATGCAGTACTATGTTGAAAATGAAACCACTGCCGGATTTGTCCATTACAGTGCGCCGGAGGATTTGCAGGGACTTTACGCCCTGTATCAGTTTGCAAGGGTATTTGACGCACCGGAATTGCAGGAGGATCTGCAGCATCAGCTTTCGCAGATCAGGCTGCCTGCCCCCGATACGATGGACATTGTCAATCTGGTTTATTATGCCGAGCTCGGATCCGGCTGCAATGCTTCGGACTATGATGAAAGCAGAACGCTCCGGGCGTTCAGCCGTTTCTACGATCAGAATAACCATCTGTTTTTCCTTGTCGATGAGAACGACGATATGCACAAGAAGATTGCGCTGACTGCCTTTTGTGCGGAGCATATTCCGGCGCTGAAGGAAAGCAGGCTGTTTTCGCTGCAGGAGGGCGCAGAAAAAGCCATGCAGGGATACCGGTTCGACACGAATCCTTCCCTCGCATTTTTCAATGCAGGCGGTGACATTCTGCATCTTTATCAGGTGCTGAATCTGGACTGCACCGAAACCGTCCGGCAGCAGGCAAACTGGTTTGCGGCATGGTCTGAACTGTATGAATCTGCGAAGCTGACAGGCATCAGCGCACTGACGGCGGAGCGGGATTTCCGGTCTGTTGCGGAGCTGTTCGGCGGCAGGGCGCAGGATTCAAGGATCCGCGGCTTTTATAACGCGCTGGATGAACAGCAGGCAGCAGCTCTGATTACCTCCAAGCTGGATGCACTCATGCTTGCCGATGCAATGCGCGGGATCGACGCGGCCGGAAATCCGGCGGCGAAAGCAGCGCTGACCGCTGCGGTTCAGAAATGTCTGCAGCAGGAGCCGGTCTTTCAGACCGAGCTGAATGCAGAGCAGACTGCTTACGGTGTATTCCTTGCAGAAAAAACAGGGACGGCGCTGAACCGCGGCAAGATCAATACATTTCTGAAGGAAGAATACGCCAGGCTGGAAACAGAACAGAATGAAGCGGAACAGATCGAACAGCTCTATTACCTGACCGCAATAGACGGGATAATGAATCAGTATTCCTATCTGTGTCCTGCCGGCACCTATCAGAAGATGTTTGACCGGATCATCGCAGCTGCGGACTCCCGAAAGCCCGATGCGGCAATGCTGAACGCCGAACGGAAAGCGGTGGAGCTCATCCAGAATTTACAGCTGCACAATGTGGATGTAAAGCTGAACAAGCACCAGCGAGACAAGCTGCTCCGGATGCTCCGCACGGCGGCCGCCTCCGAACGGCAGACGGCCGGATTCACAGACATCCTGCTGCTGAACGATATGCTGGAAGCAGATCTGGTCTCCGGACAGGACCTGCAAAATGCCTATCAGGCTCTGAAAACAGACCGCGGCATATGCGCCGTGCAGGGCGGCACACCGGATCTTTACAGCACATTTTTATTCGGCGTCTGCTTTGCGGAACGAAACGATTTCTCAAGGCATGACGAATTGTGCGCATTTGCGGAAGCGTACCGGAAGGAAACGGGGCTGTTCGGTACGGACGCTGCTTCCGTTCCGTTTCCGGGCTCCGTATACTATGGATTCTGGCTGGAAAAGCAGAGAATAGGCGGTGATAAAATATGATCCGGCTGCAGCATATTGAAAAATCCTTCGGCGGCAAAAAGGTGCTGAAGAACATTGACCTCGAATTCCGCCGCGGAGAGCTCACCTTTCTGGTCGGGACCTCCGGTGCCGGCAAAACAACGCTGCTGAATCTGCTCGGCGGTCTTGACAATCCGACATCCGGAAAGGTGCTGTTTCAGGGGACCGATATTGCCGGTGATCTGCCCGCATACCGCGGCAGGAAAGTCGGCTTCATCTTCCAGCATTACAATCTGATTCCCGGGCTGTCTGTCCGGGACAATATCCTGCTCGGTCTGGAATATGCCGATGCGAAAATCAGCCCGGATGCGCTGGAAGCACAGATCCGCAATCTGAATCTGAAGGACGCTGCGCAAAGCGCCGAAACCCTGTCCGGCGGAGAAAAGCAGCGCACCGCGGTTATCCGGAGCATCTGCAAGCAATCGGATATTCTGCTGGCAGATGAACCGACCGGCAATCTGGATTCCGAAAACTCCGAGCGCGTTTTTCAGCTCCTGCGGGAAATCAGACAGGACCATTACTGCATTGTCGTGACGCATGATGAGGCAATGGCGCGCAAATACGGCGACCGCCTGATCCGGCTTTCGGACGGCACGGTCGCCGCAGACGAAATCCTGCGGCAGACGGAGGAAAGTGCTCCGCCCGCGGCCGGTCCGCAGCGCAAGCCGCAGGCGCGCCGGACGAGCTGGCGTTCGGTGTTCATGCTCGGAAAAAACAGCGTAAAGCGGCGGCTTTCCAGAATTATCTCCATTGCGCTGGTGATCGCACTGGCCATCACCTCTCTCGTGATCGTGTCCGCCTTGCAGAATTCCGGCTCGAAAATGTCCCGCAAGGTCAATGTGAATTATCTGGAAAGCGACCTGATCAGCCTGTTCTATCCCGCCACACTGGACTACGGGCAGCGGGAGCTTCCGTTTACGCAGGAGAAAATCGCCGAAATCACGCAGAAATACGGTGCAAAGGAAATCGTGCCGGTTTATGCCGGCTCGGATTCATGGCTGCTGTGTACGCAGGAGCTTTCGTGCAGCGCTGTCATCAAGGAAATCGCGCTGGACGCCTTCTTTGAGGAGCGCATCATGTCCTATGACATCACCGGTACATTCCCGCAGAACGCCGGGGAAATCATCCTTGCGGAGGATTCGGCGGCAGCACTTTTCGGCAGTCCGGAGAATGCGGTCGGGCAGACGGTCATGCTTCAGGACGGCTCCGGAAATACCGTGACCTATCAGGTCTGCGGCATCAACCGCACCGTGAACCCCTTTGACAAGATGTATTCCTTCATTGCGGCCGACAGCCTGTATGAGCTGGTGCGGCAGCAGGTCGGGTACGCGCTCGCACATCGCATCACGGCGGAACGGTTCCGGAACGAGCCCGCCCGGAAGGACGCGACCGTCTGGAAGAGCGGCGAGGGCGTTTACGGCCCGTTTGTCACGCTGACTGGCGATGAGCAGATCCTGTTCGGCAAGGCGCCGGAAAGCACGGCGGAGATCATGCTCCCGTCCTCGCTGCTCCCGTATGCGCTGGCAAATCTGCAAATTGCCTGCGGGCAGACAGAGGAGGAAATCAAAGCTGGCAGGATTCCGCAGGATGTGCAGGAGGCACTGTGCGCGGTGCCGATGGCGATCAATCTGAACGGCCTGTTCGAGGTGAAAATCTGCGGCGTTTATCAGGATGACCGAATCGGAATCTGCGGAACAGAAGAGCTTGCCGACCGGATGCGTCAGATCGAGCCGGTGCAGCTCGATGTCTACGCATCGGACGAATATCCGCCCGACCGGATCCGCACGGATGCGGAATCCGGCAATGAATACACCTGCTATTTACAGCAGGAAATGCTGAAATTCACGGTCGGGCAGCAGACGCAGTTCTACCGGCTCGCGTTCATTCTGATCGGTCTGATTCTGGCACTGGTTTCTCTGATGATGATCAGTTCCTTCGTCAAGATCGTTGTGCTGGAACGGAGACAGGAAATTGCGATCATGAAATCGCTTGGCGCAACCGGAAGGGAAGTGCTCCTGACACTCTGGTATGATATGGTTTTCACATCCCTGCTGGCTGTTGCGGCCGCCGCTGTCATAACCGGCCTGACGGTTGCACTGCTGCCGCATATCCGGGCGTTTTCGGCCATGCCGCTGTCTTATCCGGTCACCGGCTTCCTGCTGCTCTCTCTCATCTTCTCGGCCGTGATCTGCGGGTATACGCTGATTCGTCTGCGGAGCATCGCGGACAAAACACCCGCATCGCTGCTGACAGAGCAGTGATGTACTGCGTGCATCTGATGACCGCCGCCGGCAGAGTACAAAGCGAAAAAAGCCGCGATACCGATGTATCGCGGCTTTTCCGGGCTTAATATCCCTGATAGGAAAACTGAACTGTCTTCGGCGTTTCGTCTCCGTCAAAGCAGCGGAGCGTCAGGCTTTTGTGCGCATGGTCGATCGCATCGCAGTCCGCGTCCCACAGCTCCGAGAAGGTGTCATCATCCGCCGTATATTCGGGCGTGTCATGGAACTGTGTGTAGCAGGAGGTAATGATATAGTCCTCCTTCGGGTATCCTGTGTCTGCTCTCCGCTCGTCATTCATCATAAAGTAGGCAAGGCTGTTGCCGCTGTCCAGCGCAAAGGTCGGATCAATGTGATAATTCTTCCCGTTGATTCTCACATAGGACCACTGATGATCTTCGCCGGACATCACGGTCGCATCGACGCCCGTCTGCATCAGCAGATAGGAGTATGCGGTGGAAAGCTCGCAGCAGATTCCCGATTTTTCGTAAAACACATGGCAGGCCGATGTTTCGCGCTGTTCCAGATCAGGAGAATACAGCGCTTTATACAGCTCGTTATCATATCTATAGTGGTTGGCAAAATACTGATACAGCGCGAGCGCCTTTTCAAAATCGGTATCGGTGTCCTTCACGGTTTCATTGAGGATGCCCTCCACGGTTTCCGCGAACGCTCTGACCTTTGCCTGAAACTCCTCCTGCGGAACCGTATAGCTGAAATGTCCGACTCCGTCCGAAACAGGGGTATCCGGAGAAGTTGCAATCAGACCATCCACGACCGGAAAGCAGCGGTACGGGAACTGCCCGATCACCCAGTCACATGTATCCTGATCCGGACAGGCAAAGGAGTCTTTGCCCTCCATCATGGCATCGACCAGACTGGACCACGCCTGACACATCGTTTCGCCGAATACCTCTTTCATGTACTGCGAGCAGACTTTCGGCTGAAATGTCAGACGGCTTTCCGCGGCGGGCTCGGTCTGCACTGTAATTTCTTCCGTGTTCGCTCCGGCGGTCGTTCCGGTCTCTGACACAGCAGTCTCCGACAGCGCGGTACCGGCGATCTGAACAGCAGCCTGTTCTGCGGCCGGTTCGTCCGGCAGCTTCACGCCCTGACTGCATCCGGTCAGCAGGCCGGCAGCCAGAAGCAGGCTGAACCATACGGGTGTTTTTCTGCTTTTCATGGGTTTACAATCTCCTTTTTGACTGTTTCATTGATACGGTTTGAATTCGTTCTATTATATTAGACGCTAAATCGTGTGCCCGGGTAACACCCTCTGAAAAAAAATTATTGATGTCTTCCGGCGGCTGAATCAAGCCGCTTTCTCATGCAGCGGAATGTGCTTCCCCGCCTGCTTTCCGGGGCAAAAACGATCTCCGGCGGCAGTACCGGCACTGTTTTTCTGCGGTCCGTCCGGCCGTGAAAAAATTTTTCAGAGAAATTTTTGAAAAGGGCTTGACAACTTATTCATTTTGTGTTATTATCATAATAGAAATATCACAAAGGAGGTTTCCGCATGAATTGCAGGAAAGTTTACGAAACCGGTCTGCTGTATCACCACTACGCGAACACGGCGTACCCGCTGACACCGCATTCCTTCATGCAGTACCGGCTGAACGATCCGGACGAAATCCGCGACTTCGTCACAGCAGAGTGGAAAAAGGCTGAGGAGCTCTCGCTGTATATCCACATCCCGTTCTGCAAATCGAGATGCAGATTCTGCGAATATGTTGTCCTCGAGCACACCGACGAGGCCTGCGAGGACGCCTATGTCGAGCTGCTCCTGCAGGAGATGCGGATGTATGCGGAGATTCTCAGGGGCAAGCGCATCGTCGGCTATGATCTCGGCGGCGGCACGCCCGCAAAACTCTCCGTGCGGAATCTCAGGCGCATCACAGATGCGGTGCGCGCATGGTTCTGCATTGCGGACGGCGTCGTGTTCAGCGTCGAAACGACACCGGTCATTGCGGCACAGGAGCCGGAGAAAATGCAGGCGCTCTACGATATGGGCTACCGCCGCATCAGCATGGGCGTGCAGACGGTCTCGGAACGGCTGCTGAACGAGCTGGGCCGGGAGGGTTCCGCTTCGGTCTATGAGCGGGCAGTCGAAAACATCCGCAGGGCGGGCTTCACGAGCTTCAACATCGACCTGATGTACGGCTTCCTGTACCAGACCGATGCGGATTTCTGCAACACGCTGCGCTACGCGGCCGGACTGCATCCGGAGCATATCACGCTCTACCGCAACCGCTACAAGGGCACAAAGATCGAGAGCGAAGCGGGCGGCGTGTCGATCTACAAGGCGGTCTATCAGTACCGGCTCGCCTATCAGATGCTGACAGACAGCGGCTACCGCGCCAACATCGGCAAAAACACCTTCAGCCGTGTGCCCGGTGACTACGGCACGAGCGACTATCTGACAAAGCGCGTCATTTACGGCACCTCCTATGTCGGCATGGGCCTCGGTGCGCAGTCCTTCGGGCCGGACTATCTGGCATACAATCTCGGCGCAGCGGAAAAGCGCATGGAGCGCTATGAAAAGGCAATCCGCGAGGGCAGGCTCCCGATTCAGGATATCTACCGGCTGCCAAAGGATGAGAGCATCGCAAAAATGGTCTCTGTCGCGTTCTATTTCGCGTTTGTCGATCTGGCGGCGTTCAAAGCGCGGTTCGGGCTGGATTTCTGCGACTATTTCCGCGAGGAAGTCGATTTTGTGCTGGAAAACAAGCTCATGGAGCTGCGGGAGGGCCGGCTCTGGCTCACCGAACGCGGCGCCGACCACATCAACGGCGTAATTCCGCTGTTTTATTCGGCACGCTCCAAGGAGGAGCTGAAAACCGCATTTGCCGCGAAGCAGAAGGGCGAAGAAAACGACGAAGCGCTGTTCCTGAGCGCCTACCGCATCGAGGATTATTTCCGCCCGTCGCTGGCTGCGGACATCGCCGTCTTTGCAAAGGGGGACGCCGGCGAAACCAGGCTGCTGCTGATCAAGCGCGGCGATCATCCGTACATGAACCACTGGGCGCTTGCGGGCGGCTTCATGCGCAGCGATGAAACCCTCGAACAGACGGCAGCAAGAGAGCTCGCCGAGGAGACCGGCGTGACGGGATGCAGGCTCCGGCCGGTCGGTACATACAGCGATCCCGCACGGGATCCGCGCGGGAGAGTCGTAAGCTGTGCCTTTGCCGCGGAGATCAATCCCGCAGATACCGAAGTCATGAGCGGCGACGACGCGCTCGACGCCGGCTGGTTCACCGTATCGCTTACGCAGGAAGGCGATGTGTATACACTGCGGCTGACAAACGGAGGCAAGGTGCTTTCCGCCGGACTGCGCAGAAACGGAGACCGCACGGAAATTCTTGAAAATGACGGCCTTGCCTTCGATCACGCAAAGATCATTCTCGATGCCCTGCTGACGGTCTGAGCGGCTGAACCGGCAAAGTCATTTCGGAAAGAGAGGACGATTTATGAATCTGGAAGAAGAGCTGACAGCAAAACAAAACGAGCTGCGGCAGAAGATAAACCTCTGCGACAGCTTTGATATCCGTGCGCTGCACACCGCTGCGGGCGTCGATCTTGCGTACTGGGAAAAGGACGGCGTGGAATATGCGGTCTGCTGCATTGTCGTCATCGACACGGAGACACATGAGATCCTTGAAAAAAAGCGGTGCAGCGGAAAAATCGAAGTCCCCTATATGCCCGGATTTCTGGCGTTCAGAGAGCTTCCCCTGATTCTGAAAACGGCCGCGCTGCTCGAACAAAGCCCGGATATCTATATATTCGACGGCAACGGGTATCTGCATCCGCGACACATGGGAATTGCGACACACGCCTCCTTTTACCTGGATAAGCCGACGGTCGGGATTGCAAAGACCTATTTCCGCGTCGATCGAAAGACCGATTACACCGAGCCGGAAAACGAAGCCGGCAGCTATACCGATATCGCCATAGACGGCGAGGTCTACGGCAGAGCCCTGCGGACACATAAGGATGTAAAGCCGGTCTTTGTGTCAGTCGGAAACGGCATCTCGATTGACACGGCCTGCGCGCTTGCCATGCAGCTGACGGACAAGGAAAGCCGTATCCCGATTCCGACCAGACTGGCCGATCTGGAAACCCATACCGCAAGAAGCGAGCTGTGTCGGGAATCCTGAGCCCGGCAATCCGGCACGCTCCGGAAATTGCCGCGCCGGTTATGCCGCAGCAGCAGATTTTTATTCCGTCCCGGCGGAGCAAAACCGTCGGGAAGCAGCGGGCGCACATCTGCCCGCTGCTTTTTTCAGCCTGACAGAGTATTCTCTCTTGCTTTCTGAATCTTCCTGTGCTATAATGAAGAAAAAAAGCACCGCACATCGTTCAGGGGGAACCGCAAAAGCTCAGTTTTTACGGGGAGGAATACGATGAAACACCGATCTTTTCTGCACAAATTCACAACCGCAGTGCTAAGCTGCACACTCTGCTGCACCGGCATGACGGTTCCGGCATTTTCAGCGGACGAAACAGAAGAACTGCCTGCAAAATTCGATCTTCGGGACGAAGGCGCCGTGACTTCGGTAAAGCAGCAGTACGGCGGCACCTGCGGCATCTATTCCGGCATGGCTGCGATCGAATCAAATATGATTAAAAAGGGCATGGCGGACAATACGCTTGATCTTTCCGAATCACATTTTTCGTGGTTCACCTTCTGCAAAGGCAGTCCGGACGATCCGGACGATCCGCTTTACGGTGACGGACTGGAGCTCGGCACGAGCGGATATACACATCTCGCATCGAGCATATATTTCGCCGGTTCACTTGCCTGCTGGAAGGGCGTGGTGCCGGAATCTGAAACATCAGAAAACAAAGCGAAGCTCCCGTTTGATGAATCGCAGCGCTACGCGTCGATCGCGCATCTGCAGGATTCGTCGGAATACCCTCTTTCCGATTCGGATACGATCAAGAAAAAGCTTATGGAAAAGGGCGCGATGCAGATTACATATTTGAATGTGCATCAGGCAGAACTGTATTCCGAACAGCACGCTTATTATGAAACGCTCTACGACGGCAGCAATGTCAAAGAACTGGACGCCGCATGGCACGCGGTCTGCCTCTGCGGCTGGGATGACAGCTTCCCGAAGGAAAACTTCACTGTAACGCCGCCCGGAGACGGCGCGTGGCTCTGCAAAAACAGTTGGGGAGACACGACCGTTTCCATGGAGGAAGGCTTTTTCTACCTTTCCTACTACGAACCTTCTATCACCAACATTGTTCAGTTTGATGTGGAGCCGGTCGATAACTATGACGGGATCTATCAGTGCTGCGGTTTTCCGCACGGTGTTCAGACGCTTAAAAACAGAGGATATGCCTATGCCAATGTCTACACTGCCAAAAAGGATGAGAATATCACGGCTGCAGCGATTTATACCGGTAATCCTGATCTGCCTTATGAAATCAGCATCTACGCGCTGAAGGAGAATTATCAGAATCCGCTGGATGGTGAACTGCTGGCGAAAATCAGCGGTACGGAACCTTATGAGGGCTATCACACCTATCAGCTGCACACTGTATGTCAGGTCGCTGCCGGACAGCAATTCTCTGTTGCTGTGAAAACCGGCATCAAGGAAGAAGCGCATCTGTGGTTTGACATGAACGGAAGCGGCCCT
The DNA here is from genome assembly GCA_024695445.1 of Oscillospiraceae bacterium. Classification (GTDB taxonomy): domain Bacteria; phylum Bacillota; class Clostridia; order Oscillospirales; family Ruminococcaceae; genus Firm-04. The sequence continues at coordinate 2,202 of JAILIG010000052.1, read as the reverse complement.
GTCAAGACCTATTACATGAACTACGGCGAGACATCGCAGACAAGATGGTCATTAGTTTCGTCGAGCAAGAACTGCGGGAATCTCGTGGCAAAGGCGTTCACAAAAGACGGCACCGCGGTCAGTGAACAGAATTATCCCGATGCGCTTTACAGACAGGCAGTTTCAAAAGCCTATGACACGAACGAAGACTATGTGATTACCGAAAAAGAATTTGCAGACGCAGAATCATTTATCCGCGGCGACTTAAACCGCGACGGCAAAGTGAATGCCGTGGACCTCGCGCTGCTGAAACAGGTGCTGCTCGGCAGTCATCGCACAGACCTCTGTCTGATTGCCGGCGACTGGAATGCGGATCAGGCACTGAACACCGCGGACGCAGAAGGCATTCTGCGCTTTCTGCTCGGAGAAACACAGTAAAAACAAAGGACAGCCGGCCGGTTTACACGGCCCGTACAAAAAGCAGCCTGCGGCTCCGGAAAGGAAACCGCAGGCTGTCTGTTTTTGCTGCATCAGCTGAACGGGCAAACCAGATCAAAGGACTGATTTGAACTGTCGTAGACAAAGGAAGCAACCGTCAGTGCGTAGTAGCTCTTGACACGCACCGCATGGTTCACGATATCCTCTGCCTTCAGCACGATCACGCCGTACTGCGCCGGATTCTGCCGGTTGATATAGGTGATATCCAGCGTATACAGGTCCTGTGCGACCGCGTTGTTCTGTGCCACGATCTGCTGCAGCTTCCGCATCTGTTCTTCGCTGAAGGTAAACCGCAGTTCATACGGCGTACACGGGCTGTTGTAGCAGTAGACATTATATGTCGTGGAGAAGAGGCCGGACTGCCAGTGCCCGAAGGTTACCGCTCTGTGGGAATTGCTGTCGACGAAGTGGCTGAGTCCGGGGGTGCCGGCACGGAAGTCGTTGCAGTCGTTGTTCTCCGTGTAAATGAAGGTGAACTGACTGAAGCTGTAGTTCGGGTTGATGTCCAGATCGTAGTAATCCGCAGAGGCCGGCTTTCCCTCGCCCGGCACAGAAAGCACTTGCTTGTCCGTGATGTCTGCCGCTCCTGCGACGCTTATAAGGTAATATCCTGCCGGCAGATAGACATTCTCCAGCAGACCGGCATCATTGCTCTGATAAGAGCCGTACGGCACCTTGGTACCGTCGTCCTGAAGTCTGCTGAATTTGACGATGCCGTCATACACCTGTCTGTCGATCCAGTCCTTGAACCGGACCGTGACCGGAGACTGTGTGCTGCCCTTCTTCACAAGCCGGACGGAAACAGTCGTATCGCCATAAGGCATATAGCATCTGTAGCAGTAGGTCTGGTAGTCATCGGAAGTGACCGTGATCTGATACCAGCCGGGGGTGAGCTTCGCGCTTGCGGGCGTGCTCATTTCGGCCTCCGCGCCGGTTACTTCATTGACCAGCCGGATCTCCATATCCTCCGTCATTTCCAGAGGAGTGTTGGAGCCGGCATCCACGAGGTCCACCTCCATCATGGCGACATTCTCGTTCATTTTCAGCGTGTCCTCATAGGCGGCGGAGACGGCCAGAACGATGCTCTGATCGTAGCCGCGTGCCTTTGCCGCCTTCAGGACAGCGGCACGGACGGAGTTCAGGCAGGAGCTGTCGGAGTATCTGGTCTGGAACAGGGAATGATAGTAAATATCGACCAGCGCACTCATCGGGATATGGTATTTCGTGTTCAGCAGGTACGCCGGCTTGTTCACAAACGGAATCAGCTTATGGCAGTCTGTATTGTAATAATGAACTGTATATCCCAGTGCTCTATACAGCTCATTCGAGGAAAAGTTTGCTTTTAACGGCAGAGCATTTGCCATATTGCGCGGATCTGAAATGCTGTTCTGACCGCTGGACGCCGCACCGTTATACCAGGTGTTCGTCACGAAATGGCCGAACAAATCTGCATAGCCTTCATTGATGCCGCGTGCTGTTGCATTGGAGGAGAAGTTCCAGTCAATCGCATCCCGGAAAACGCCGTGCGTAAATTCGTGCGCCAGAACATCCAGTGAAGCGCCGTAAGTATAGGGCTTTTTGTTTTTCGTCGTGGTGCAGACACTGATCGGATTAGAAAACGCATTATCCGGTGTACCCCGATTCACGCCGACCAGCAGGTCGCCGTCCTTGAGATTCAGGGAGCTGTCAATTTCAAGGCCGGGATATTTATCCTTATTATATTCT
>JAILIG010000155.1 GCA_024695445.1 Oscillospiraceae bacterium | reverse complement strand
GAATGAGCTGAAATGAGAGCGGTTTTCTGCTGTACCGGATTGCCGTTTTCAGTCTGCACATGTTCTTTCCTGAAGAAAGGGAAAAAGAATGGTTAAATTTGTAATTCGCTTACTGCTGAGCCGCCGGAAATGGAGAATACTGAATCCGCATAATTTTACGTCTGCATACCGGCCGTTTGATTTCAGCCTTGTAAATGTCGGGGATCATACTTACGGTGCACTGTACGTACTGACGGACGGCGAAAAGAGCAAGCTTTCGATCGGAAGCTACTGCTCCATTGCATCGCAGGTCGTGTTTATTCTTGCATCCGATCATCCGACGCATACGCTGTCCACATATCCGTTTAAGGTGAAATTTCTGAAAGAATCGAAAGAAGCGATCTCGAAAGGTGACATTGTGATCGGAGACGATGTCTGGATCGGGTTCCGGGCAACCGTGCTTTCCGGTGTCCGGATCGGACAGGGCGCGATCGTGGCGGCCGGTGCGGTCGTGACAAAGGATATTCCGCCTTATGCAATCGCTGCGGGTGTCCCTGCAAAGGTGATCGGATACCGCTTTGATGATGAAAAGAAGGCACTGCTGGAAAAAATCGACTATTCCAGACTGGATCAAAAGTTCTGCAGGGAGAATATAGATTTGCTGTATACGGATCTGAGTCAGGAAGCTGTGACTGCGGATGATATCCGGGAAAAATTCGGCAGCCTGATGGAATGACCGGACAGAAGGCAGACAGATGCAGCGGTACTGCATGAATAAACGATAAAGGTGTGGGAGAATGTTTGATCAAAAGCTTTCGGAGGATTTTAAGAAAGCACAGCTGAAGCTGGAAAAGATTATCCGCGGAACAATTGAAAAAAAGGATACGGAGACTGCAATGCAGGCAATCAATGCGCTGAGCATCATGTATTATCATTTCAATCAGAAGTTCCGGGATGATTTTATTGAGGATTCCATTCTGAAGGTGTCCGATGTGCTGAACAATACATATCATCCGGATCAGTCTGCTGAACTGCGCGATGATACGATCCTGTTTTATGATTCGTTCGGGCTGGACAGCAGAGGGCTTGCCTGTATCTACCTGAAGGCGCTGGTCGGTTCCGGACTGCATGTGGTGTATGTCACCAACAGAAAATCTGATGGAAAACAGCCGATGATTGCCAAAATTCTGAAGGCGGAAAACGCGACGGTTGAATATATTGACCGGGAGAACGGTTATCTTTCGACTGCGGAGCAGCTGATCCGCCTCTTTGAAAAGTATCATGCGAAACACGCCTTTGAGTATAACCAGCCGTGGGATGTCAGCGGAATCGCGGTGTTTTCGATGTTCAAAAACACGCTGCGCTACAAAATCAATCTGACGGATCATGCGTTCTGGACGGGCGTGGATGCTTTTGACTATGTGATCGAATTCCGGGATTTCGGCGCATCTGTATCAAGGGATCACCGCGGCATTGCACCCGGGAGGCAGCTGATGCTCCCTTATTATCCGTACAGAGACCACGATGTCGCTTTCAAGGGCTTGCCGTTTGATGAAAACAAACGATTCATTTTTACAGGCGGAAGCCTGTATAAAACGCTCGGTGAGGGCAACATCTACTACAAGATGATCGCGCACATGCTGACGACGGATCCGGAGCTGCTGTTTTTGTACGCCGGATCGGGTGACGATTCACAGATGAAGATTCTGGCCGGACAGTTTGAGGGCAGAGTCATCCATATTGCGGAACGGCCGGATTTTTACCATATCATGCAGCGATGTCTGTTTTATGTCAATTCGTTCCCAATCGTCGGCGGCCTAATGACGCAGTATGCAGTAACTGCCGGCAAGATCCCACTGACAATCAATCACGGCGGCAGAGCGGAAGGCTTGCTGCTTGACAGCGAAAACGGCGATGTATTTACGATGTTCACGAATGAAAATGATTTGTTGGCGGAAGCAGACAAGCTCCTGACGGACGAAGCCTATCTGAAGCAGCAGAGTGAACGCGTGAAGAAACTTGTGATCTCAGAGGAACGGTTTGCGGATGAGCTGCAGAGCATTCTGGCACAGCAGAAGACGGGATATGCGATCCGTTACAGGGAATTTGACTATGAGAGCCTGCATGAAGAGTACCGGTATGCATTTGAAAGAAAGCATATTGACAATGCGATTGCCAATGCCGAAAACAAGAAGCTGATCCGGTATTTCCCGCTCTTTTTCATCAAAAAAGTGAAGAACCGGATCCTGAAAAAGAAGAAATGAGCCTGAACCGGCTCGGAAAGCAAGGAGAGATGTTATGTTTATTATGCCGAACAATCTGGGAAGACAGTATTCGCTGAACGCTGCGGAGTACGAACAGAAGGCCGTCGAGGTTC
>JAILIG010000190.1 GCA_024695445.1 Oscillospiraceae bacterium | reverse complement strand
CTCGCGGACGAACTGAATCAGCCCGTCCTTTTCCATTTTGGACAGCGTCCCGTACATCGTGCCTGCGCTGATTGTCACGGCGCCGGCGGTCATTTCCCTGACGCGCTGCCCGATGCTGTAGCCGTGCATCTCCTCCCGCAGACAGAACAGGATGTAAAAGCCTGTTTCGGTCATCGGGACATAGACGCGGCGGATTTTCTCGTTCATGTACTTCACCTCAATCTATTCCGGTTCGATATATCGAAGTGCAATGCATCTCACTGCGATATCAGTATATCACACCTCGATATATTTGTCAAGCACTTTTCTGCAAATCGGCAAAATATGCAATCAGCATCCCGCTTTCGGGGGGCAGCAGCAGCAAAATATACAAAAACGCCCGCAGGCGGCTTGTACAGAGCCGTCTGCGGGCGTTTTGACTGTTCGATTGGATTGTGGTCATGCAAAGGATTTCAAAGCCGGTTCCATGCCCGGCATCACCGCGGCAGATTCATTCTGCAAAGGTAAGCGGGCGCAGGCAGGCGGAGATTTCGTCAAAGCTGAGGTCATCCAGTATCATCGCCTGCTTGTCGTCCTCATCCTCCGCATCCACATATGCGGTTTTCTTCTCCGTGATATACAAAAGTCCCTGTGCATCGACTCGCGTGTCGTTCAGCAGTGCGCAGATGTATTTTGCATCCCGTACGCCGCCCGTAATCCACAGACCGCTCTGCTTCAGATAGTCCGGCACAAACGGTGTGCAGTCGTCATAATGCTCAGTGCCGGGCAGAACAGCGGCAAACGCTTCCATGTCCTGCACCTGCGTCTGGTCTTTGCTGATCCAGCCGTCCGTACCGGTCAGGGTATAGCCGCCGATCTTCGCACCCTTCGGCGTACCGGTTCCGTTCCATCTGAACGCCAGACCGTAGAGCAGATGATTGGTGTAAGTGCCGGCAGGATCGCCGTTCTTTCCGTTTTTCACTGCTTCTTCGTCGATGTCCCATTCATCAAACTGCGGATTGATGCAAAGCTGCTTGGCAGTCTTTTCTTTGCCTTTCTGATACAGCAGCCGCGTACCGTCATTCTGCAGTGCAATGCCCTTCGAGCTGCTGTCAAGCGGAGAGAGCATCGGTGCGACAGGATATGCGGCAGAAACAGTTACGATGACATCTACAAGGCTTTCCGTTGTGACGGTGTCCGGCGCAATATGGTTATCGTCTGTCACAGTCCAGTTTTTCTTCAAATCGGCCGCCAGCTTTTTCAGCGCATTTGCCGGGACACCTTCTGTCAGCATAAATTGCAGTCCGTTGTCTGTCCTGAGCGATACCGTATCGACAAAGACCGGCGTGTACTGAATCTGTGAAATCAGAGCTTTGACTTCCGGACGCGCATCCAGCGCTTTCATCAGCAGCTCCGCGGTATCAGTGTGCAGGGCATAGTCATTCAGCTGCGGATTGGCTCGCTGATCGTGCGTGAAAACCAATGTTTCACGCGATGCAGCAAATTCAGTCAGAACGGCATCAAACGCTGCGGCCGCTTCATCGGACAGATCAGCAAGTTCAAAATGAAAAAGACTGTAGGCTGTCAGATATGTGAGACTGCCTGCCCAGTCTCCGGCCGAGAATTTTATGCCGAAGTCATCTGTGTAAAGGTATGCAGTCCCTTCCAGTTTCCGGTAGTCCGGCGCTTTCGTGATTTCTCTGCTGTACCATCCGGTCGGATCAAGAAAATGCACGGCAGCACCGTCGCTGCGGCGGAAATGTTCTTCTACATAAGCCGCAATGCCGTTTTTCAGCTCCTGTTTGACCTGACCGGACTCCGCGCCCGTGCCTTCCCCGCTCCTGCTGCTGACAGAGCTTTCCGTGCCGCGCACAGCTGTCGTCAGAGTTGTCGCTGTGCCGCCGGGCGTTTGCTGTGTTCCGGCCGTGCCGCTCCCCTGCTGCTGACTGTCCGCTGTGCCGTCCTGTGTCTGCTGTCCGGCGGTCGTCCCGCCGTTCGGCGCAGTGCTGACGCGCTCCTGCGTGTCCTGTGTCGTCCGCGATTCGCTGTCATCCGTTGCCGGCGCGGTGGTCTCCGTGCCGGATTCA
>JAILIG010000122.1 GCA_024695445.1 Oscillospiraceae bacterium | reverse complement strand
AATCCTTGACAATATAATCGCCGGGGTTCAGCTTCAGGTTCTTGTCCTGAAAAATGAATGCGGTCTCTTCGCCGCCCTCCGCCCATGCATAATCAATCAGGAGCGGGTTTCTCATCCTGCTGATTTCCTGATCGGAAGCGGATTTGCCGCTGTGCGGTTCAAAAAGGCAGCTGATTCTTGCGGTCTGGCCTCCGTTCAGTCCGACGGCAACATCGTCCAGCGAATAGAATGTGCCGTAGATCACATGACCTGTCACGGTGATAAACGGCGGCTTGAGAAATCCGCCCTTTTTCACATCGACCTGTTCAACTGCGAACACCGCCTGATGGAAGCCGTATTTCTCCCGCAGGTCTTCCAGAAAGGCATGCATCTGCGGCAGCTCTCTGATTGCCTCATCAGAAGTCAAGTCGCTGACGCGCTCAAAGGGCTGCATCCTGTGCTGCGCAGGATCCGTGCGGTATTCCTGCGGATATTTGATCCGCAGTTTCCTGATGCAGGAGCCGCAGAGCCATTTCTCATCCCTGAGCTTAACCGGATTTCCGCAGCGCTGCGGTCGGAAGGCTCCGTTGTCTGTTTCAATCGCAATGACATTACCGCACGCAGTACAGCTGCCCAGATCACGGGTTTCACCGATTGTATTTGCCATATCTGTTCACCTCAGCTTTCTTTCACAGTCAGAATGTCGCCCGGATAAATGAACGGCACTTCCTTGCGGAATAAGAGCGCGGCTGTCACACCGGCAAATGCCTTTTCGATTGCGCAGTGCGGGCTGTCCAGATAATTCCAGAACCAGACTTCCGATACTTCCGCCGTATATTCCCGGTCTTTGTGCGTGATGCAGACCGTATCGCCCGGACGGATCTCACCGTACAGAACCTTGACGCAGGTGAAATACTGCTTCTCATCGGAATATTTCGTATTGACGCCCGAACCGCCTGCTCTGATATAGTGCCGGTAGGTGAAATCTGCTTCCGCAGCGGCTCTTGCACCGGGGAAGCGCGCAGCCTGCACCTCAGCAGCCTGTTCCGCATCCTGCATCGCCTGCCTGAATTCATCCAGTGTCAGCTGTTCCAGCGGATCAGCCAGCGCATTGATCCAGCCTTTTCCGTCTATGGTTTTACCGTTGAATGAACCGGAACCGAATCGGGCTGAGCTGACAGCAAAGGTCTTGGAACTCCGCAGCGGAAAAACGATTCTGGTTTTCTCCGCACATCCTTTGCATACGGCATTCCCGTCTTTCAGCGCGACATCCTTCCACCCGTAAAATATTCCGTCCTGCTCCGTCTGTTTTTCGGCAATCGTCACGGGGCTGCCGCAGACCGCACACTGCATGGTATCCATTTCTGCACCTCCGGTTTATAATACTGAAGCGATGCTCCGTAGCTTTATTATATATGAGCAGAGGGATAAAAGTCAAGAGATCATTACACTTTCCGCCGGAAATCCGGCTTTTATATCAGCCGGAAGGTGCGGATAAACGAATTGACATCCGCGCCGTCCTTCATGTACCGCAAAAGAATCTCGGCGCAGGCGCGGCTGTCGCTTGCCGCCTGATGATGCTGAAGCGCGATGCCGTAATGCCGGCACATGACATCCAGATTGTGCCGCATTCCCGGCAGAAGCCGCCGGCCGATCTGCACGGTGCAGAGATACCGCGTGTAGGGCTTCCACGAAATGCCGTAGGAGCGCAGACAGTGCCGCAGTACGCTCAGATCGAATACGGCGTTGTGCGCGACGAGAATGCCGCTGCGCATGACCGGCTCGATCTGCGGCCAGAGCGCAGCAAAGCTCGGCGCATCCTGCACGGTTTCCGCGCTGATGCCGGTCAGCTCCGTGTTGAACGCATCAAAATGTGTTTCGGGATTCACCAGCGAATACAGCTCGTCCGTGACGGCGCCGTCCCGGATGACGGTGATGCCGACAGCGCTCATCCGGTTGTTTGCCCGGTTCGGCGTCTCGACATCAAATACAACATACTGATACTGTGCCATTTCTGACGGTTCCTTCTGCTTTTCAGACTCGGAGCAGCGGGAGATGCTGTCCTGATGTTCATTATACCATATCCGGCGCGAAAATGCAAAGTCCCGCTGCTGCTTGACACTCCGACGAAAAATGATTACAATATAGTCAGGTCTCCGCACAGAAGAAACGGGGCGGTTCCCCACCTCTTATGATGCCGGACGGCCGCAATCCGTTACACGGTCACTGAAAAAATTTTTTGGAGCAGAAATGTAATCCGCGGACAGAAAAAATTGTCTGTCTGTATGGATGTACGACATTTCTTTTGAAACGGAGGTTCCAGAATATGAAACATATGCGTCTGATTTCAGGGCTCACGGCACTGGCCACGCTCCTGACCGCACTTTCCGGCACGGGAACGGCTGCCTTTGCGGCGGCGGAAACGCCGTCCGGCATCAATCCGGAAACCGGTCTGCCCTACGCCTATGACCTGCGCGAGCACGGCCTTGTTTCGGCAGTCAAGAATCAGGGGATGTACGGCACCTGCTGGGCACACGCCATGCTTGCTTCGATTGAATCCAACGAAATTGCCGAGGTTCCCGACATCGACCTCTCCGAATGGCATCTCGCCCACTACAATTTCCAGTACGACGAACGGAAGCCGGAGGATACGCTTGCGGCCGGCTCGTTATACTGGGAGCCGCTCCAGCTTCTCATGAACCGGATCGGACCGGTTTATGAGGCGGACTGCCCCTACGGAGACGAAGCGCCCGATCTCACCAAATCGCCGCAGGAGCTTCAGAAGGAGGCCTGCCTCGAAGCACTGGATTACTTTTACTATTCCCCGTGGAAGAATAATACCTTTGAGCCCGCGCCGGCCGCCGTCAAGCAGGCGATTTACAGCGGACACAGCCTCGGCTTTGCGGTGGGACAGGTTTATTTCGACACAGTATGCTACTGTCAGGAGAATCAGACCTATTTCTGCTCCAAGGAGCACAGCGGGGAGGTTGAGGCATCCCTCGGCGAAAACCCGGTCATCAACGGCCACGCGATGTGCATTGTCGGCTGGGATGACAATTTCCCGGCTTCCGCATTTCACTTCACCCCGCCGATGGACGGCGCATGGCTGGTCAAAAACAGCTGGGGGCCGAACTGGGGCGACGGCGGCTACTTCTGGCTCTCCTACGCAGAGGACTGGATCGGCGATTTCTATTACCTCGACACGAAGCCCGCTTCGGTGCATGACAGCTTCTTCTCGCACGACTGCGGCTATCAGGGGCAGCTTTTCATGACCAAAAATGAGACCGACAGCGAGCTGCACTATGCAAATGTGTTCCGTCCGGAAACCGATACCTGCATCACCGATGTGATGCTCTGCTGCGTACACCCGGAGGACACCTTAGAGGTAACCGTCTATTCCGGGCTTCAGGATCTGAACGATCCGACCTCCGGCACCGCGTCCAAAACGATGACGCTTCAGCTTCCGCACGAGGAATACCAGACCGTCCCGCTGCCGGAACCGGTCTTCGTCAGGAAGGGCGAGGCATTCTCCGTCACGGTCAAGGTCACCGGAACCTCCGTGAAGATTCCCTGTGAGATTGCCCAGGACGGCTTCCGGTTCATCAAGGAAAAAGACGGTTATTTTTACACCTACGGCTACGGACACGGATCCATGTCGATGGGCATGAATCAGCTGACTGCACATTTTGCGGAGCAGGAAAGCTTCGTCAGCGCGGACGGCAGACAGTGGACAGACTGTTACAGTGCGAAAACGAAAATGTGCGGCAACAATCTGCTGACGAAGGTCGGCAATGTCTGCATCCGGGCGCTCGGCACGGAGGCAGGGCGTGTCCGCTTCTCGGACGAGCACGACGCGCTCCCGCTCGGCGAAAAAATCGCGCTCAGCAATACAGAGGGCGCAGACATCTACTGCACGACGGACGGCGAGCATTACAGCCTCTACACGGAGCCGATCGAATTCACCGGCGATATGACTATCTCCGCCTATGCGGACACCGGCGAAAAGACCGTCTGCACACGGCACTTTACGCAGCGGCACGCGGTGCTTTCCAGCCTGCTGTTTGACTGGGGCAATTATGCGGAATACGCCGACCTCACGCATCAGGCCTTCCGGTATGAAATCAACCAGCCCGCGGATATCTCCGTGCTGCCGATCTCTACCGGCAGCATCACGGTCAACGGAAAGCCGGTAACCTCCGGCCACAGATACAAAGTCACGCGGGAAGACTTCAAAACCGGCCTCACCGTCCGCGTCGAGCAGGAGGGCATGATTCCCTCGGAATACAAAATCGCATTCACGGACAAGTTTGATATTCCGTTCCTGAACGGCATCTACGACCTGTCGGAGGAGCAGACGGTCTGGGAGCTCCGGAACGGTCACGGCCTTGCCGTTGATATTCGTACCGGCAGGAGAGAGGAGTTTACATACGAGCACACGGACTACGGCGTCTGGACCTTCCGGTTTGCAGACCGCACCGAAGTCTGTCAGCGTCAGCTCTTCCGGAACGATTTTCTGCTGACGGACGAGGCGGGAACGCAGTGCTACGGCTCGTTCATGAGCCGGCTGACGCTGGAGCAGTTCCCGGTGTTCACGGCGGAGGAGATCAAGGCGCTTGCGCTGAAAAAATACAACGAAGAAAACAGCAAAAAGGCCGATTCCGTTCAGGCGGAGGAATTTGAAAACGGCGATGTCGTGCTGGACTTCTACAGCGGCAAAACGAAGCTCGAGACGCTGACCGCCAACCGGTTCGGCCTGATGTTCACAAGCGAGCTGGTCGGCTCCTATTACAGCGAGCCGCAGTGTATGAAGTGCGATTTTGACGGAGACGGCTTCCTCTCCATGGCGGACGCCGTACTGTTCCAGCGCATCGTGACGGAGGACGCGCCGGAGACTATGCCGCCGGCGGAGGTGCTGGCCGCGGCAGACCTCGATTCCGACGGCCTGCTGACGCTCACGGATGCCGTGCTCCTGCTGGATTCGCTGACAAGATAAAACCGCAGAAGCCCCTGCCGCGCAGATCACAGCGGCAGGGGACTTTTTTGCGGGCAAAAAGCTGTAAATCCGCATTACACCGCAAGGCATATTTCACATTTCGCACAAAGCGCAAGATTCCACTTGACAGGGCTGAATTTCGGAATTATAATGAAGTTGCCGGACAAACAGAAAACGGTACACCGGAGATATCACAGAAACATCTTACCACGGTTCCCCGCCGCATCCGTGCGGCCTGGTACAAAATTCACTACATTTTTCTAAGGAGGATTACACATGAAACAAGGCAAACTCTTCACCGTTCTGGCAGCCGCCGTGCTCGGCATTTCGGC
>JAILIG010000042.1 GCA_024695445.1 Oscillospiraceae bacterium | reverse complement strand
ATCATGTGATATGATAGAGGCACGGACAGAGGCGCGGGCTTGATGAGTCCTGCCGGATCAGGGTGCCGACCCGACGCGGAATGCTGAATGCAGCACGGCCGCGGGAATCCGGTGGAAAAGGCAAGACCGCCGAAGCGTTTGCCGGAATCGGCTTCCGCAGATGCTGGGCGCGCACCGAACAGATGCGTGACTGTCACAAAGCCGCCCGATATCGGGCGCTCTGTGGAGTGCTGACCGGTTTTTTCCGTACCGGCCGGATGTTTTCCGGGCCGAGCGGAAACCCGTTCATCTGCTCAATGTCCGCCATTTCCAGAATTGGCGGATTTTTTTCTGCCTCAAAACCCAAAAGGCGCTCCGGTACACGGAGCCGATTATGAAACGGAGGACGATTTTTATGAAAGAATTTCGCGTAGGCATCATCGGTGCAACGGGCATGGTCGGACAGCGCTTTGCGCTGCTGCTTGCAGACCATCCGTGGTTCAAGGTCACGGCACTGGCGGCATCTTCCCGCTCGGCCGGCCAGACCTACCGGGATGCAGTCGGCGCACGCTGGGCATTCAAGGATCAGCCGATGCCGGAAAAGTTTGCCGACATGGTCATCTACGATGCCGGTGAGGATATTGAGAAGATCGCGGCAGAGGTCGACTTCTGCTTCTGCGCGGTCGATATGAAAAAGGACGCACTTCGTGCGCTGGAAGAGGCATATGCCAAGGCAGAGTGCCCGATCGTCTCGAACAACTCCGCACACCGCTTTACGGCCGATGTCCCGATGATTATTCCGGAGCTCAACCCGGAGCATCTCGAAATCATCGCATCGCAGAAGAAGCGCCTCGGCACGAAGCGCGGCTTCATCGCAGTCAAGTCGAACTGCTCCATTCAGAGCTATGTTCCGGCGCTGCACCCGCTGAGAAAGTTCGGCATCAAGACGGTTCTGGCCTGCACCTATCAGGCAATCTCCGGTGCCGGCAAGACCTTTGAACGCTGGCCGGAAATGATCGACAACCTGATCCCGTACATCGGCGGCGAGGAGGAAAAATCCGAGCAGGAGCCGCTGAAGATCTGGGGCCGCATTGAAAACGGCGAGATCGTCAAGGCACAGAGCCCGCTGATTACGACGCAGTGCTTCCGCGTTCCGGTTTCGGACGGCCATACGGCTGCGGTCTTTGTCAAGTTCGAGCAGAAGCCGAGCATCGAGGAGATCAAGGCGGCTTGGGCAGAGTTTGCCGGTGAGCCGCAGGCACTGAATCTGCCGCACGCACCGAAGCAGTTTATCCATTACTTTGAGGAGCCGGACCGTCCGCAGGCAAAGCTCGACCGGATGCTGGAGGGCGGCATGGCGGTTTCCGTCGGCAGACTCCGCGAGGATACGCTGTTTGATTACAAGTTCGCCTGCCTCTCGCACAATACGCTGCGCGGTGCCGCGGGCGGTGCGGTTGAGCTGGCCGAGCTGCTGGCTGCAAAGGGCTATTTCGACTGAGCTCCGGCACGGAGCCCCCGCCGGAGCGTACCCGCAGAGAAAGTGAGGTGCGACTGCTGAAATGAAGCATTTATTTGTCTGCCCGATGGATGACACGATGAAGTTCTCTGTTGTAGACCTGAAAAGCAACCGTGAAATTTACGGCACCCTGCGCTTTCAGACCTACACGCCGCCGAATCCGCCGCTGTATCCGTATGTGCCGGCGTATTTGCAGCAGTATCAGGAGCAGCCCAAACCGCTGAGACAGTTTCTCCGGGAGTATGTCCGCGGACTGCGTCCGAAGGATTTCATGCTCGTGCTGCATGACGACGCAACCGACCTTGAGGCCAATGCCATGAGCGAGCTGCTGGTCGCCTGCGGTGCGAAGGATGTCCCGATGGAATACCGGGCATTTCTGCTGGCGACCGATCCGGATTATATTTCTGTGACGGGCTCCAAGCGCGCCGTGACCGTCACCCGCGTGATTGCGGGGCGGGACGACACCGAGCGCATCTTCATTCCGGTGAATGAAGCCGCACCCGATTCTGTGCAGGAGGCGATCCGCGAGCTCGATCCGGAGGGAACCGTTCCGGTATTCACCTTCGGCGTCGCTGAGAACATCGCACGAGTCGGGGAGGAAATCTCCGAGCCGTCGCTGGTTCGCAATTTTGTCAGAATTCTCTGACGGAAAGGAAGACGCTGTCATGGAGCCATCCGGCGAACGGTATCTCGTGCGGCTGCCGGCATCCGGCGGTGCAGAGCAGATTTCTGTGCCGGAGGCGGGCGTTTCCGCGGCGCTGCTGGCAGAGCTTCTGCACACCGATGTGACCGAGCGGATGCGTCTGCCGGTCATGCCGCAGGTCTTTGCGGGGCGGTTTGTCCTGTGTTATTTCATAGATGCCCGCGGCGGGGAGCGCGCACTGCCGGTCAATTTTGCCGGTACCTGTTTTTACCACACCGGCTGCCCGATTTACGGCGATCTGCTGCTGGCGGCCTGCTCCGGGGACAGCGGGAGCCCGGCTGTTTCCGGCCTGACCGCATCGGACTGCGAAACGCTGACCGCGTGGCTTTCCGCTGAGTTTCCCGTATTTTTTGAACGATGATACAGAAAGGAAGATTCTGAATGAAGCATACGATTTTCACCGGTGCGGCAGTCGCACTGGTCACACCGTTTTCCGCAGACGGCTCCGTCAACTATGAGGAGCTGGCGCGGCTGATTGATTTTCAGATCGAAAACGGCACCGATGCGCTCGTCATCGCCGGCACGACCGGTGAAAGCTCGACGCTGAGCGAGCAGGAGCATATTGATGTCATCCGCTTTGCCGTGGAGCACACCGCGCACCGTGTACCGGTCATTGCCGGCACCGGCAGCAACGACACCTCGACGGCGGTCATGCTCTCAAAGGAAGCCGAGGCTGCGGGCGCAGATGCGCTGCTGCTCGTCACGCCGTACTACAACAAGACCACGCAGAACGGCCTGTATCTCCACTACAAGACGATTGCGGAGGCTGTCAGCCTGCCGATCATTCTCTACAATGTCCCGTCCCGTACCGGCATGACGATCGAGGTCGCAACGGCTGCCCGCCTTGCCGAGATCGACAACATCGCCGCCATGAAGGACGCAGTCGGCAACATCACTTACACGGCGAACCTGATCGAAGCCTGCGGCGACAAGCTCGATGTTTACAGCGGCAACGATGACCAGATCATCCCGATGATGTCGCTTGGCGCAAAGGGCGTTATTTCCGTGCTGTCGAATGTGCTCCCGCGTGAGACGCATGATATGACCGCAGCGGCACTGGCAGGGGACTTCCGGACCGCCGCCGCGATGCAGCTCAAGTATCTGAAGCTGATTCACGCACTGTTCATTGAGACAAATCCGATTCCGGTCAAGGAAGCGGTCAACCGCATGGGCTTTACAGCAGGCGAATGTCGGATGCCGCTCTGCCACATGGCGGAGAACACGGCGGCAGTGCTGGAGGGCGAGCTCAGAAAGCACGGCCTGATCTGATGCAGCAGTCCCTTCACCGGGAATCAGATGAAAGACAGCGGCAGTACGGGCTGACGGTCCGGCTGCCGCAGATTTTCAAACAGAAAAGAGGTTCAAATTATGGTTCGTATTGCAATCAGCGGCATCTGCGGCAAAATGGGCAGAACGCTGCTTTCGTGCATTTCCGAGCGCACGGACTGCGAGGTCTGCTGCGGCATTGACATCGGCGAAGCGAAGGGATGTCCGGTACCGGTTTACAAGACACCGGCGGAAATGCAGGAAAAGCCCGATGTCATCATAGATTACAGTCATCCGAGCACACTGCGCGGCCTGCTGGACTACGCGCTGGAGACCGGTACACCGGTTGTGCTGGCGACCACCGGCTATTCGGAGGAGCAGCTTGCAGAGATCCGGCAGGCGTCGGAAAAGGCGGCATTTTTCTCTTCGTTCAATATGTCCATCGGCATCCAGCTCCTGATTGCGCTCTCGAAGAAGGCGGCGGCAGTGCTGGGCAACCGCTTTGATATTGAAATCATCGAGAAGCACCACAACCAGAAGATTGACGCGCCGTCCGGCACGGCTCTGATGCTGGCCAACGCGCTCTGCGAGGCCTCTGATCCGCAGAAGCACCCGGTCTATGACCGCCACAGCGTCCGCAAAAAGCGCGAGATCACGGAAATCGGCATCCACTCTGTCCGCGGCGGAACGATCGTAGGGGAGCACGAGGTGCTGTTTGCCGGTCCGGATGAGTGCATTTCGCTGACGCATACGGCATCGTCGAAGCGTGTGTTTGCAGAGGGCTCGGTGAATGCCGCGATCTTTCTGGTCGGCCGCGCACCGGGACTTTATGACATGACCGATCTGCTGAACGAGGCATAATTCGCCTTGACAAATCCGCAGCATCGTGATATAATGATAGGGCGGCTTCGGAAAACCGGAGCCGCTGTCATCGGGGTGTAGCGCAGCTGGTAGCGCGCCTGCTTTGGGAGCAGGATGCCGCAGGTTCGAATCCTGTCACTCCGACTGAAAAGAAACCGCCGCATCTGTTTGACGCAGATGCGGCGGTTTTGTTTGCAGAAAACGGGGAGCAGTTTTTTCGCATGATGCGAAACGCTCCCCCGCACAGAGCAGGGGAGCGTTTGAAAACCGATTGGGGTTTGCTGAAAAATCAGCGGAGAGCAGCCTGCGCCGCAGCCAGTCTTGCGATCGGCACACGGAACGGCGAGCAGGACACATAGTCCAGACCGATCTGGTGGCAGAACTCGACAGAAGTCGGATCGCCGCCGTGCTCACCGCAGATACCGCAGTGGAGCTTCGGGTTGACCGGCTTGCCCAGCTCGATCGCCATCTTCATCAGCTTGCCGACGCCGGTTTGATCCAGCTTTGCAAACGGATCGTTCTCGAAGATCTTGGTGTCATAGTACGCGCCGAGGAACTTGCCGGCATCGTCACGGGAGAAGCCGAAGGTCATCTGCGTCAGATCGTTGGTGCCGAAGCAGAAGAAGTCAGCTTCCTTCGCAATTTCGTCGGCAGTCAGAGCAGCACGCGGAATCTCGATCATGGTACCGACCTGATACTTCAGCTCGGTGCCGGAAGCTGCGATGACCTGGTCAGCAGTCTCGACAACGACATTCTTGACGAACTTGAGCTCCTTGACCTCGCCGACCAGCGGGATCATGATTTCCGGCTCAACAGTCCAGTCCGGATGTGCCTTCTTGACATTGAGAGCAGCCTTGATGATTGCTCTGGTCTGCATTGCAGCGATTTCCGGATAGGTGACAGCCAGACGGCAGCCGCGGTGGCCCATCATCGGGTTGAACTCGTGCAGGGAAGCGATGATTGCCTTGATGTCCTCGATGGACTTGCCCTGTGCGTCAGCCAGAGCCTTGATGTCAGCCTCTTCGGTCGGAACAAACTCGTGCAGCGGCGGATCCAGGAAGCGGATGGTGACAGGGTTGCCTTCCAGAGCCTCATAGAGGGCCTCGAAGTCAGCCTGCTGCATCGGCTCGATCTTTGCCAGTGCTGCCTCACGCTGCTCAACGGTGTCGGCGCAGATCATCTCGCGGAATGCCGCGATTCTGCTCGGCTCGAAGAACATATGCTCGGTACGGCACAGACCGATACCCTCAGCGCCCAGCTCTCTTGCCTTCTTCGCATCTGCCGGGGTGTCAGCGTTGGTGCGGACCTTGAGCTTGCGGTACTTGTCCGCCCAGCCCATAACTCTGCCGAACTCGCCTGCGATCTGAGCATCGACAGTCGGGATCAGGCCCTTGTAGATATTACCGGTGGTGCCGTCGATGGAGATCGGATCGCCTTCCTTGAAGGTTTCGCCGTTCAGCGTGAACACCTTGTTCTCCTCATCCATGTTGATGTCGGAGCAGCCGGAAACGCAGCAGGTACCCATACCGCGGGCAACGACGGCTGCGTGAGAGGTCATACCGCCGCGGACAGTCAGGATACCCTGAGATGCCTTCATGCCGGTGATGTCTTCCGGAGAGGTCTCCAGACGAACCAGAACGACCTTTTCGCCGCGGGCATTCCAAGCCTCAGCGTCATCAGCCGTAAAGACAACCTTACCGCAGGCAGCGCCGGGAGAAGCACCGAGGCCCTTGCCGAGCGGCGTAGCAGCCTTCAGCGCCTTCGCGTCGAACTGCGGGTGGAGCAGCGTGTCGAGGTTTCTCGGATCGATCATCAGGACAGCCTCCTGCTCGGTCTTCATGCCCTCGTCCACGAGGTCGCAGGCGATCTTCAGAGCAGCCGGAGCGGTTCTCTTACCGTTGCGGCACTGAAGCATATAGAGCTTTCTGTTCTCGACAGTGAACTCCATGTCCTGCATATCGTGATAGTGCTCCTCAAGGATCTTGCAGACCTTGACGAACTCTGCGTAAGCCTCCGGGAACTCCTCTTCCATCTGTGCGATCGGCATCGGAGTACGGACACCTGCAACGACATCCTCGCCCTGTGCGTTCTTCAGGAACTCGCCCATGAGCTTCTTCTCGCCGGTTGCCGGATCACGGGTGAACGCAACGCCGGTGCCGCAGTCATCGCCCATGTTGCCGAATGCCATCATCTGGACATTGACAGCGGTACCCCAGGAGTACGGAATATCATTGTCGCGGCGGTAGACATTTGCACGCGGGTTGTCCCAGGAGCGGAACACAGCCTTGATTGCGCCCATGAGCTGCTCCTTCGGATCACGCGGGAAGTCCTCGCCGATCTTGGACTTGTACTCAGCCTTGAACTGCTCTGCGAGCTCCTTCAGGTCATCAGCGGTCAGCTCGACATCCTGCTTGACGCCGCGGTCAGCCTTCATCTTGTCGATCAGAGCCTCGAAGTACTTCTTGCCGACTTCCATAACGACATCGGAGTACATCTGGATGAATCTTCTGTAGCAGTCATATGCCCAGCGGGGGTTGCCCGACTTTGTTGCCATGACCTCAACAACTTCCTCGTTCAGACCGAGGTTCAGGATGGTGTCCATCATGCCCGGCATGGATGCTCTTGCACCGGAACGGACAGAAACCAGCAGCGGGTTCTCCTTGTCACCGAACTTCTTGCCGGTGATCTGCTCCATCTTGACGATGTACTCTTCGATCTCAGCCATGATCTCAGGATTGATCTGACGCTTGTCCTCGTAATACTGCGTGCAGGCCTCCGTGCTGATGGTGAAGCCCTGCGGAACCGGAAGACCGATGTTGGTCATCTCAGCGAGGTTCGCGCCCTTTCCGCCGAGCAGCTCACGCATATTCGCGTTGCCCTCAGTGAACAGGTAACAATACTTTTTGCCCATGGGAAAAACCTCCATTCTTTGTTGACCGGTACTGCAAAGGGCAGACTTCGCCCGTTACAGTACCGGATGTATGTCTATTATATCACATTCCTGTATAAATTGTCCAGTCTTTTTCCGATTTTTTTTGGACTCGGAGCGGTCTTTCCGCCAATTTTGGCAATTTTCACAAATTCCGTCGAAATGCTTGTGAATCTGCATGAAAAGCATAAGAATGCGGTCAGACGGTCATTATGCGTGGCAGGAGCCGCCGGAAAACGGAAAAATCGCTTCCGGACGCTTGCAAAAACGGCATTTTTATGTTATACTAAAAAAGAAATCTTCATCATCAGACAGGGAGGAATCACAATGAGCAAGCTCAAAACCTGTGAAATCTGTGGCTGTCCGCTGTATCTGGGTTCGGATACCCGCTGCCAGCGCTGTCTCGATGCGCCGAAGGTCAAGGTACCGGGCTCGTTCCCGGAGCGCTCGCCGATTATGGCGAAGCCGGATCCGCGCTATTCGCTCCGGAATGAACGGCAGGTGTACGACGGAATTCCGGATCCGGAGCTGCCGGTTTATTACGGGCATCCGGATTATTACAGGCATCCGGATGCCGGCGGGTTTGAGCGGGTCGGCACGGCTGCGCGGTACAATCCGTCCGACGCGGCTTACAAGGTCTGGCTGCGCTTCGCGTACATCTGGGCGGGCGTGACATTTGTGCTGACGATGCTGCTCGCGTGGCGGCATCATCTGCTGATTGCCGCGGTCTGGACAGCCGTCACCGCATTGATTCTCGGCTTCTGCACACCGAGCCGGTATATGCAGGAGGAGTTTGTGCCGGAGCAGTTTCTGACACACCGTCTGGCGCGAGCCGTGCTTTTGCTGCTGATCGGCGGCGTGCCGGCGTTTTTCACGGGCTGGCTTTTCGGCTTTCTGCTCGGAAAGATTGTCTGAACCGATGAATACCGTGATGACAGAGACAGGAGGCGTCCGATGATTTTGGAACAAGGCCTTCCGCAGGTGCAGATGTTCTCAGACGGCGCCTGCAGCGGGAATCCCGGTCCGGGCGGCTGGGGTACGATTTTACAGTTTACGGATGCGGCCGGCCGATTCCACGAAAAAGAGCTGTCCGGCGGCGCACCGCAGACAACCAACAACCGCATGGAGCTGACCGGCGTGATCGAGGGGCTTTCCGCATTGAAAACCGCCTGCGCCGTCACGGTCACAACCGATTCGCGGTATGTCGCGGACAGTGTGACGAAGGGCTGGGTTTATGCCTGGAAGGCAAAGGGCTGGATCAAGTCCGACAAAAAGCCCGCACTGAATGTGGATCTCTGGGAGAAGCTTTTGCCGCTGCTGGAGAAGCATCGGGTTCGCTTCAACTGGGTGAAGGGACACGCGGGACATCCCGAAAACGAGCGCTGTGACCGCCTTGCCGTCGCAGAGCGCGACCGCAACAGCTGAACAGAAAAAGGGGCACCCTGAAATCAGGGTGCCCTTCGTTTGTCAGCAGGATATCACAGAAAGCTGTGTTCGGGCTTTGCCGGCCTTCCCTCAGCATTACGCAGCCGTTTCTCTCGTAAAGCTAACGGTTTCGGTCGCAGCCTGGAAGGCCTCCCACTGTTCGCCGCGGATCACTGCGGAGCCGGAGGAGTTGTCTCTGGGATCCCGGTAGATATGCGGGATCAGCTCCACGGACAAAATCCGATCGGAAGCATAGCGCTGCGGGAGTTCAATCGTTTCTGCAAAGATCACCGGCGTCTGCACATCGCCTGCGGGATAAAATCCCGCCGTAACGGTCAGCTTGCCGTCCGGTCCGAGGTACAGTTCTTCGATGCCGCAGTATGAGGACCAGGAAACCTCCTCGCTGCTGCCGGTGATATAGAGCTTCAGCTTTCCGTCCTTCACGAGAGCACAGAGCTCTGCGCGGCGGTCTGTGGTTCCGTTTGGCAGGTCGCAGTCCCATGCCGTGCTGAGCGTCCTGCTTGCCTCCAGAAAGTCGTCCCTGCCTTCCCAGTCGGTCAGAGTGCCGTCGTATTGGAGCTTCTCCTGCTCATGCTCCAGTCCGGATACATTGATGATTGCTGTGCTGATTCTGATTGAAGCGTGGGCTTCCTCGGATGCCGTATATATCAGCGTCAGCTTGTCGCTGTACGATTCCGAAAACGCCTTTGCATTCTCACCGGAATAGGTTTTCGCGTCAATCCAATACCCTTTGACCTTGTTCCAGAGACCGTGCTCCACGGTCAGGATGTGCGTGAACGCATTGTAGAAAAGGCCGGCGCCGTTTCTGTCATTCAGCAGAGAGAGCTTCATGTCCAGCATACCTCTGCCGATGGTCAGCCGAAGGTCGGAGAATTCGCAGCGGTTATAGCACTCACTGTCGAAAAAGAAGCTCAGATACCATTTGTCAAACTGCTCGCCCTCTTCGCAGTGCAACAGGAAGTGTGCGCCGCTGTCCGTTCTTGGAATTTGTTCCACTGCCTGAAGCAGCTCCAGTCCGTTTTCATAGCCGTGAATCTTTGCAATTTCTTCCAGGTTGCCGTTTAATGTGTTGTATGTCATCATAGTTTTCACTGTGACATTGCCGGTTTCATCCGTGTAGGAGTCAGTCATTCTCTGAACGGTGTACTGGTCGCACAGCACCTTGTGCTCGGTGACCGGATATGTGAAATCCGACAGGCGGGGCTGTTCCGTTCCGATTCTCGTCACTGCGATTCCGTTATACTTAGAAACCGCGCTTTTGAATCTCAAATAATCGCCGTTGCTTTCGTCCTGCAGCGCGCCGGGATCATTGTAGGAGGTGTGCTGAACTTCCAGTGCCGTGATGTCCGGCAGCTGTCCGGCCGGAAGAGTCAGTCTTCTGCCGTGGATGACCGGCACCGGGCGGTCGCCTGTGGTGCAGAAGGCGACCGAGACCGTCAGCTTGCCGTCTTTGTCCATCTGAAGCGAGCGGATGCCGAATGCGCCGTCAAACGGGGCTTCTGCCGTGCAGTAGAGCATGAGTGTGTCAGATTTCTCACCGCGTTTCAGCGCCGCGGAAATGTGGCAGAACCCGTCAGAGGGGCTGACCAGCGTCTGCTCGGCCGCTTCGTAGTCTTCCTGTCTGATGAATGCAGAGGAGCTTTTCGTCCATTCATAGGTCCAGTCCTCGTCAGACCGTTTGTCCCAGTCTGCCTTGACAGAACTGTATTCTTCGAGCAGAATCTGCACACCGTCGATGTAGGTGGGCGGCTCCTCATCGGGTGCTCTGTGTCCGATCGTCAGCGCCTGTCCGGCGGCTCTTCGGAATGCTGCGAGCTGTTCCGCATCTGCGGCGTCATAGAGCACTGTCTTGAAATCGAATGCCTTGACCTTGTCCCAGATGCCGTGCTCCACGGTCAGGATATGGGAGAACGCAGTATCTTCTGCTTTTTCGTTGCTGAGCATCGCCCATGTGACGGTCAGCAGGCCGTCCTCAGAGAGGTTCAGGCCGGTGATCCGGCAGTCCTGATAGGCTTCCTCGTCAAAAATGCAGCTCAGATACCACCGGTCATATTCCGAACCCTTTTGGCAGTCCGTCAGGAAATGCCGGTCGGTATCGTAGGGATAGAGGCCCTCCCATGCAAGCTGCGCTGCGTCGGCATATCCGTGCTGCTTTGCAATCTGCTCAATCATCCCGTTCCGGCAGGAGAGGCTGGAACGGCTGGTCATGCTTTTTGTTCCCGGTGCGGAATCGTCCGGCGACGGGTTATACGAGGTCGCGGTCTCAAACGCATATGCGAACTGATCGCGCAGATGCTCGTTCGAGATAATCTCAGAGGTCAGCTCTCTGGTTCCGGTGGTGGTGCTGCCGTCCTTCAGAAGCGCGAGCTTGACCGGGTAATATCCCATAGAGGCATCCCACGGCTCCTTGAAATAGTAGTTTGCAAGAATCTCGTTGAGGTCCGAGTTTGCGATATCAGCACGCAGCTCCACCGACTTGACGGCGTCTGCGGACAGAGAGCCCTCCGGCAGCAGCAGGTCATCTGCAAAGACGACCGATTCGCCGATCGGGCGGTCATTCCGTCTGTCCGCGAGGATGCCGACGGTCAGCTTGCCTTCGTCGTCCAGCTTGAACCATGTGACTCTGCAATCCTGCGGCATATACGGCGAGTCGTGCTTCGTGAAGATCCGGATTTCATCGTCCTTCGGCAGAACGCTCATCTGAACGCCCATGTCCTCGTCGGTCAGTGCCAGCGAACGCTCATAGTCATCCTTTCCGTCCCAGCTGTCATAGTCATAGCCGAATGCGGGCTCTGCGAACCGGTCGTCGATCATGACGGTTTCGCGGATATCCTGTGTCACGGGGATTGCGTCCGCCGGAATCCGCTGTCCGCTCCGGCTGCGGGTGATCGTCAGCAGCTTTCCGACCTCTGCGGAGAAACGATCCTCTTGACCCGATGCGTATTGGCTGGTGCAGGAGTCGTTTCCGCAGTGGAAGCCCTTGATCTCATCCCAGACGCCGTGCTTTACGGTCAGGATGTGCGTGAAGGCGTTGAACTGCTGTGTCTGCTCGCCGGCTGCGAGTCCGTACCAGGAGACGGTCAGCAGGCCGGCCTCCGACACATCAAGACTCTTGATTTCCATGTACTTGTAGACGGTTTCGCTGTCAATGTAGCTCAGATACCACTTGTCGTATGTTTCACCCGGCTCGCAGTCTGCGAGAAAGTGGGAGGTCTTTCCGTCGCCTTCAAACGAACTGAGCATCTGTTCAAAGCTGTCATAGCCGTGATATTTTGCAGTCTGCTCCAGAGAACCGTTCAGGCTTTCGTATGCCGTGACATAGGTTTCCGAGCCGTCCTCCAGAAAGACGCTCAGTTCCTCGGCGGTGTAAAGGTCGCGCAGTGTCTCGTGCCGGTAGATTTCGGAGACCTGCGTGAGATACGGACGGGTGTTCGGGGAGACCAGTTCCTTGAGCAGTGCGCGTACATCGCCCATGCCGACCATGCCGTCGCCGTCCTCGTCCGCCAGATCGAGACCGAGCGCGGAAATCTTCAGTTCCTTGTCCTCAGCGGCGATGCGGCTGGAATAGATCGCATCCGCAATGGAGATATTTCCGTCCACGGTGAGGTCACCGTCATCGGTGAAGGCATCGGGGCGTCCGTAGCCGACGGCACCGTTCGGCTGATACTGTGTTTCACTGTCCGTAAACTGTCCGAGGCTGTATTCGCCGATCAGGATCTCGACGCTGAAGCATTCGGCATCCGGCAGTACGCGGTAGGTCAACGGGAAGGAAGTCGGCGCCGGAACACTGATGTGCTTCTGCTGTGCCTTGTCGTAATACTCCGTGGCATAGTCCGGGACGAAGTACGCAAGCGAATTCCTGAGAAAATCCGTCACGCGGTCATTCAGCTTTCTGGTGCCGTCTTCAGATTCCCTGTATGCTTCATGCTGTTCAAAATCGACGGTCAGGCCGCCGTTTTTCCAGGTCTGGACGGCTTCGGTCTGCGGCTTCAGTACCGCACCGCTTTCCGTATACCACTTGCCGGTCTGTGTGTCAAAAAGTGCTGCAAAGCTGCCGAAGTCATAGCGGAAAACGCGTGTCTGGGAGACTGCCTCCGCAGTGATTTCCGGTGCCGCATAGGGGATAACCGGCACGGATGTCAGCATTGCCCCTGCCAGCAGCAGCGAAGCTCCTCGTCTGATCTGTTTCATGATGAACCCTCCTTTTTATTTTTTGACTGTCAGGTACAAATCCGGATCAAGCTGTTCATCAAAGCGCATCCACTCGCGGATGCCGCTTGCTTCGGATTCGGTAAATTCTGTTTTGGTGATCTGCACATCCCGCAGATCAGGCAGCTCGTCTGCGCTGCAAATGAGCGCGGCATCATACACCCACGGGCTGCGGGCAAAGTCGCCGGCTGAATCGGCGCAGTAGACGGCAATGCCGAGGTGCAGCACACCGTTTTTCACCTCCGCCGAGGTGATACCGTAGGAGCTCCAGCGGGCATCGTCCGACATCCAGCGCACGCGGATCATCGCAGGATTGCTGAGGATTTTGTTCTTCAGCTCAGGGGATTTCAGTCCGATGCCGACGGTGACCTCCGGGCTGTCTCCCGCGAGATAGGCTTCGATTGCAGCCTTGTCCTTGAGAATGCTCCAGCCCGCGCCGTTGTCCTGTGTCTGTGCGCCGTCTCCGAGCACGACCATGACCGGGATTTTTGCTTCGGCCTGTTCGGCGGAGACAGAGGTTGTCTCTGCGGTGCTGCTTTCAGCGGTCTGGCTTCCGGATGCCGCAGAACCGGTTGTTTCCGCAGCAGAACCGGAGGTATCGCCGGCGGTCTGCTTGGTTTGCAGCGGCGCGGTATCCTGTGTGGTCTGTTCCGTTCCGGGTTCGGTGCTGACGGTGTCCGCGGTGCCTGTCACAGATTCCGTCTTTCGGGTATCTGTTCCGGTGCGTTCGGTCGTGATGACCGTGACGGCAGCGGTCTGGTTCGGCGCGGAATTCAGAGGCGTTCTTCCGGACAGTGCGCGGAATTTCAGCAGGGCGGTCACGGCGAGTGCCAGGCAGGCTGCACAGGCGGCGGCCTCCGTGATGCGTCTCAGCAGCAGACGCCGCGGATGGTTGTTTCGCTTCGGGATTTCCGCAGGGATCGCATAAAACTGCTCCGGCTCCGTTTTTGCTTCTTCCGGTGCAGTGCCGTTCCACGCATCAGCGATGTCCTGCGGATTCAGATGGCTCAGGGCCTTGAACAGTGTCATTGCATTCACAGCTCTTCACCTCCTAAAAAGTCTTTCAGAGCGCGGCGTGTGCGGTGCAGCGTAACCTTGACCTTGCTGACGCCAACGCCCATTTTTTCAGCAATTTCTTTGACAGAAAGCAGATAGACATACCGGAGAATGAACATTCTGCCGGTCTCCTTCGGGAGCGAGGCGACAAACTTCCGCATCCGTTCTGCGGCCTCGTTTTCCGAGAGTGCCGTCTCGACATCGTCCGGCGCGGGCAGACTTTCAGAGAGCTCGTCCAGTGCGAGGCGCATCTGATTGCCGCCGCGTTTTTCTGCTTTTGATCTGACTGCCAGATTGATCGCGGTATTGCGCACTGCCGTGACCAGATAGGCAAAGAGACTTTGCGGCTTTGCAGGGGGGATTGCGTTCCATGTGCTGAGCATGACATCGTTGACGCATTCTTCCGCATCCTGCGGACTGCCGGTGATCCGCTCGGCAAGACGGCTGAGTGCGGCACCGTATTTGCTTCCGGTTTCGCGGATTGCGCGTTCATCGCGTGCAAAATACAGGCCGATGATTTCAGCGTCCTCCATGAGCCGTTGCCCCCTTTCCGAATGTCCCTCTACTAAAATAGACACAGTCCGTCTGCGTGAGGTTACAAAAACAGGTTTGATACAATCCGTTTTTTTCATTATTATTATATCACAGCTTTTCCGAGACTGCAAGAAGGGCAGGGAAATCCGGCAAGAAAGCCCGGTTTTCCCTGCCCGATGCGTCAGACAGATTCCGTATGATTTCCGCGGGGACTGCCCGCGGCGGCGGCGAGCGGCACCGCAAGGCTGAAGCCGAGTGCGGTCAGCAGTGCAGGAAGCGGCAGTGCAACGGTCGAGAACACGGTCTGCAGCACCGGCAGCCAGACTGCGGCGGCGGTCACGGCAGCAGAGATCAGCACCGAGAGCACCAGCTTGCCGTTTGAGAAGTACGGCACGGAAAACAGGGTGCCCTGCTCGGATTTGCACTCAAAGACATGAAGAAGCTGAGAGCCGATCAGCGTGACGAGCGCACCGGTGCGCGCAGCGCCGAGCGAGCCGGTCAGGCGCAGCACCGTCGTAAACGAACCGAGCGTGGACAGCGCGATGAAGATGCCCCGGAAAATAATCCGCGAGAGCAGCCCGCCGGAGAAAAAATGAGCATCGGCGGGACGGGGCGGGCAGCGCATGATGTCTGCGGCGGGCGGCTCAAGGCCGAGTGCGACAGCCGGCAGACCGTCCGTCATCAGATTGACCAGCAGGATCTGTGTCGGAAGCAGCACCATCGGAAAGCCCATCAGGATTCCGGCAAACATGGTCAGCACCTCGCCGATGTTGCAGGCGAGCAGATACCGTACAAATTTGCGGATATTCGCATAAACCGTCCGTCCCTCGCGCACGGCGGCCGCGAGCGTGTCAAACCGGTCGTCGAGCAGCACGACATCCGCCGCCTGCCGCGTGACATCCGTCCCGTTGATACCCATTGCGACACCGATATCCGCTTCCTTGACCGCCGGTGCGTCGTTGACGCCGTCTCCGGTCATCGTGACGACTGCGCCTGCCGCCCTGTATGCCCTGACGAGCCGCAGCTTGTGCGCGGGTGTGACACGGGCGAACACGCCGCAGCGCCGGATCTCGTCCGCGAGCTCACGGTCGGTCATGCGGTCGAGCTCAGCGCCCGTCCGGACGCGGCCGCCGTGCGGGATGCCTGTTTTCTGCGCGATGGCTGCCGCAGTTTTCGCATGGTCACCGGTCAGCATGACGACGCGGATGCCCGCACGCATACAGTCGGCGACGGCTCGCTTTGCCTGTTCCCGCGGCGGATCGAGCATCCCTGTCAGACCGAGAAAGACCATTTCTGCGGGCTGCTCCGTGCCGGAAACCTGCTCCTGCTCGGCAAAGGCGAGGACACGCAGGGCATTTGCGGCCATGTCATCGGCAGCGGCGGCGATTTCAGCGCGTTTTGCGGGCGTCAGCGGAAGGATCTGTTCCTGCTCACGGTAATACTGACAGCAGCTTAAAACCGCATCGGACGCACCTTTGGTCAGTGCGGTACTGTCCGTACAGCCGTCCGTGCTGCAAAAAACGGTCATCATCCGCGTTTCGCTTTCAAAGGGGCGTTCTGCGGTGCAGTGCATCCGCGCAAAGCCGTCCGCTGTCACATGGCATTTTGCCGCGGCAACGAGCAGCGCGGCTTCGGTCGGATCGCCGGAGACACTCCATTCAGAATCCTGACCGCCGCGGGAAATTGCCGCGTGGCTGCAAAGCACGGCACAGCGCAGCAGTGCAGAGAGGGCGGGGCTGCGGTGTGCGCTGACCGGTAAGCCGTTCCGCGTCAGGGAGCCGGCGACCTGCCAGCCCGTCCCTGTGACTTCATATTGCTGTCCGCTTGTGTAAATGCTTTGGACGGTCATTTTATTCTCGGTGAGCGTGCCGGTTTTGTCCGTGCAGATGACGGAGGTGCAGCCGAGCGTCTCGACGGCGTGCAGACGGTTGACCAGCGCATTGCGCCGGAGCATCCGCCGGACGGCGAGTGCCAGCGCAATGGTCACCGTGGCCGGAAGCCCCTCCGGAATGGCTGCAATGGCGACCGTGATGCCGGTCATCAGCATTTCAAAGACAGGTTCTCCGCGCAGGATGCCCGCGCCGGAGACCGCCGCACAGACAGCAAGGCAGATCAGGGCGACGGTGCGGCCGAGCTCACCGAGGCGTTTCTGCAGCGGTGTTTCCCCCGGCTCGATGTCCGAGAGCATCTGTGAGATCTGCCCCATCTGTGTTGCTTTTCCGGTTGCGATGACAGCGGCCTCGGCGGTGCCGTGCGTGACGGATGTACCGGCATAGACAATGTCCCCGCGCCCGACGCTGTTGTCCGGTGCCGGATCGGCAGGGGAATGCGTGTGCTTTTGCACGGCCGCAGATTCGCCGGTCAGGACGGATTCCTCCGCCGAGAGCTGTGCGCAGGAGAGGATGACAGCATCGGCCGGGACGCAGTCGCCGGCTTCGAGCAGAATGATGTCATCGGGTACGAGCGCATCCGCGGGAATGCGTTTTGCGGTGCCGTCCCGCCGGACGAGCGCCGTCGGGGCAGTCATGCGGCTCAGAGCGAGCAAGGTCTGCTCCGTGCGGAATTCCTGTATGAATCCAAGCAGCGCATTCAGTACGACGATGACCGCAACCGTGACGGCATCGGCATATTCATGCAGCAGCAGCGAAATCCCCGCCGCCGCAATCAGAATCAGCACCGTCACATCGGAGAACTGCCGGAGCAGGATGCGGAGCGGATGCGCTTTTTTCTCGGCTGCCAGCCGGTTTTCCCCGAATTCTCTGCGGCGCTGTGCGGCTGCTTCCTCCGTCAGACCGGATCCGGCCGCGGCTGTAATCTGCTGCATCGGCAGACCACCCCTTTCTGCCGTATCCTATGCAGCCTGCCGCGGAAAATATGCCGGAATGCGCCCCGTTTTTATGTCCAGAGCGATGTCAGGTGCATCGGCGAGGACTCCTCGGAGCGGTGAAATCCGCAGTTTTCGTAGAAGTGCAGCTCGTCATTGTAGGCGATCAGGCAGATGCGCAAATAGTCCCTGTATTTTGTCTTGATGTGCTCCATGAGCGTGCGCCCGACGGCTCTGTCCTGATAGTCCGGATGCACGAGCAGATAGTGAACATATGCATTCATCACGCCGTCGTCCATTGCACAGACCATGCCGGCCAGCCGGTCCCCGTCCCATGCGGAAATGACGGTCTGAAAGCCCTTCATCGCCCGGACCAGCCGGTCAGGGTATGCGCCTGACGACCAGCCGACCGAAAGAAACAGCGTTTCGAGCTGCTCACGCGTAAATTCATGTGTTTCCCTGTAAGTGATTTCCATTTGTTTGCCTCCTCATCCTGTACTGCTGTCAATATATGCTGCCCCGCGCAGCGGCGATACAATATTATAGCACGGATGCCGCCGGAATGCAACCCGCTTTTGGACAGAATCCACAATCGGAATGTGAGAAATATATCACGCGTTGTATACTGCTCCAAAAGTGATGAATTTGTCACAAACCGCTTGACATCGCCGTGGGAATGTGATATACTTGTCACATAAAGTGATGGAAACATCACATTGAAAAGGAGCGATGCACTGTGAAACAACCCATTCAAAAGCTTTCCTACCGCAGACTTTATTTCCGTCACGCACTGGTCGGCCTGTTCATGGCAGCCATCTGGGGCGGGTACTACGCACTGGATAAACTGACAGAAGGCTCCCGCATTCTGATCCGGTTTCTGGCGTTTGCACTGATGATTGCGGCGGTGTTTGTCACAATGACCTTCTTTTTGGTCAACGCCGCACGGCGCGACCGCGAGGACGAGCTTGCCAGAGAAAACATCGCAAAGACGAACAGCGGCTTTATCCGGTTTCTGGCGTTTGCCGGCTTTGTCCTGTTTATGGTCTGCACCTGCTTTGTCGGCAAGCCGCAGAAGATCACGGTTGAGATTCACTATGCCTGGATCGCCTCTGTGATTTATCTGTTCTTTGCAGTTTACTATTTTATTGCGATGTATTACGAAGCAAAAACAGAGGCCCAGTGCGCCGGAGAGGAGCAGGACGATGCCTGAGCTCAAGACAAGGATCCGCGAATTCCGCGCCAAAACCGGCATGACACAGGGCGAGCTGGCAGATCGTGTCGATGTCCGGCGGGAGACGATCATCCGGCTGGAAAAGGGGCTGTATAACCCTTCCCTGAAGCTTGCAATGGACATTGCGGCCGTGTTCGGGACGACGGTGGAGATGCTGTTCTCCTTCTCCGGAGATTCCGCAGAATGAGGACCGGTGCTGCCGGAAATAAAAAAACCGACATCGAAACGATGTCGGTTTTTTTGGTGGGAGAGGGTGGATTCGAACCACCGAAGCGAGACGCAACAGATTTACAGTCTGCCCCCTTTGGCCACTCGGGAACTCTCCCATATATCAGAAGCTGGTGGACGGACTCGAACCCCCGACCTGCTGATTACAAATCAGCTGCTCTACCAACTGAGCTACACCAGCAATCGGTCATCTTCCGTGACCAGCTTTATGATTATATCACAAAGCTGCGGAATTGTCAAGGACTTTTTTCAAAAAAACGGGAAAGTGCGGAAATCTGTCAAAATACAACAGATTTCTCTACAATTTCAACGGAGTTTTGAACATCAGGCCGGCTCTGTTCGGCAGATCAGTCGGCATTGACACGCAGATAGTCTGCCGGATTGTAGTTCAGTCCGTTCACGCGCACCTCAAAATGGAGATGATTGCCCGTGGAGTGACCGGTCGTGCCGACCAGCGCGATGACCTGCCCGCGGGTGACCTCCTCTTCGGGAGAAACGAGCAGGATGCTGCAGTGTGCGTAGAGGGTTTCGTAGCCGTTCAGGTGGTCAATTTTGATATAATTGCCATAGCTGCCGGAGAGTGTCGCCGCCGTGACGATGCCGTCCTCCGCCGCATAGATCTCCGTGCCGCCCGGTGCCGCGATATCGAGGCCGCGGTGGTTGCGGTTGCTGATAAACACATCGCTGATATAGCCGCCGTTGACCGGCCAGCCGAACTGTCCGGTGCCGGACAGGCGGGTTTCGCTGCTGAAGGGCTTCGGCGAGTAGGTACCGATGCCCAGCTCCTCGTCAACCGGCAGCGAAACGATCTCCGAACGAAGCAGCTCGCGGCCGCTTTCTTCGCCGTCGGTGAAGGTCAGCTGCACGGTGTTGCGGCGTTCGCCCTTGACGCCGCGGCGCAGCACCTTTTCCGTGCCGGCATTGAGCTTTGCGGTCTCTGTGCGGATGACATCGTAATTGACAAAGGCGATGGTCTTGACTGTTTTGCGGTAGGAGATCGGCAGGGCGTGCGTCTCAGTGGGAACAGTCATGCGCGTCGCCTGCGGGACGGTATCGGTCAGCGAGGGGTTCAGCTCGCGGATGCGTTCGGGTGTGGTCGTGAAGCGCTGTGCAACGGAATAGACCGTTTCGTCCGCGCCGGCGGTGTAGGTGCGCGTACCGGTTTTCACGGCCGTCAGCCCGGAGATGATGCTTTCGGGCGCCGTCAGATTCTCCCTGAGATACACACCCTTTTCGTAGGTGATTTCCTCCGGATAAAAGACCTCGTCCACATCGTCCGTCAGCGATTCCTGATAGCGGCTGAGCTGTTCCTCCAGTGCCCGTGCGATTGGCTTTGTGTCCGAAACGGCACCGAGAAACGCCTCGCCGCGGTAAACGCCCCAGCCGTCCGTCAGCTCGATTGCCGCACTCCGGAGCATCCGGTCGGCGAGCTCGGCCGGCATGAGCCGGACGCTTTCGTGATCTGCCGTGATCTGAAATTCGTGCTGAAACGAGAATTCCGGTTCTTCCTCCGTATAGGAAAGACGGCGGCGGACAATCTGCTCTGCTGCTTCGTAGTCGGACTCGTCATTGATGATGCCGAGCTCGGCGCCGTTGAAGGTGACAGCGATGCCGTAGTCGAGGCTTTTTCCGTATCGGACGACCGCGAACAGGAATCCGCAGCAGACGAGCGGGACAGCGAAGCGGAAAACCGAGGTGAGGATGCCGTTTTCACTGAACAGCACGGTGCCGAGCGCACGAAGGAAGGCTTTTGCCTTTTCTCCGCGGGAGGCGTCTTTGCCGGCGCTGCGCCACTGTGTCTCTGCCGCTTCGGCGACATCGCGCCGCAGCCGGATCGGAGTGAGCAGAATGCCGCGGAAGAGCCGCCAGACTCTGCCGCAGCCGTGCAGCAGATCGCGGGAAAAGTGCAGGATCCCCCTGCCGATTGCCGCGAAAAAGCGGGCAAACAGTGTCAGAACGCCGCAGCCGCAGCTGCCGAACCATGAGAGCAGCCGAAGCGGTGCCGGCTGCCGGACGGAGCTTTGCAGAAGAATCCCTCCTTCCCGATTGATTTTTAATCTGTCGGACGAACTTGCCGTGCGGCATCCGTCCGGACAAGCTCATTATAATTCAAAACCGTGAGAATCGCAAGCAGAATCCGGCAGTTTTATCGGATTGCACAGCGTTCTGCCGGGATAGGAGCGGGCGTTTTGTGATGCCTGCACGAGAGAAAATGTCGGTTTTTGCAGCGGCCGAGGCGCATTTGCTGACTGCCGCAGCAGCGTGTCCAGCGGCGGCTGGCCCAGAGCAGTTCCGAGGCGGCGAGCCGCGGCAGCAAAAGGAACGCAGCGGGCGGAACCAGCAGAAGCGGCAGACAGATTCCGCGGCGCAGGAGCAGCATTCCGCTGTGATGCCGGCTCAGCCGGACCGCGTTCCGCACGGTCTCGCGGGCGCTCCGGTGCGGCGTTTTCAGAAAGCAGAAGGGGAGCGCGAGCCATGCGCCGAGCACCCGCAGCGGCAGCGCCAGCAGCCCGATTCCGGCCGCCCTGAGGTGCGCCGCGGCGAGCAGCGCGGGAAAGCCGTCCCGCCAGACCGGCATCAGCCGCATGAGGACGCCGCCCGCGGTCCATGCGGTCACCGCGGGCAGCAGAGAAAGCAGCAGCCTGACGGTCAGGAGCAGTCTTGCCGCGAGCATTCTGCGCCAGAGCCAGAGGTTCCCGCTGCACTGCAGAAACCCGATGTCGTTTTCATCGAGGACGCCGGTCATCTCACCGAGCATCCATGCGCTCTGCACCCTGACCGGCGTCAGCACCAGAACGGCGGTCAGCAGGCAGCCGCCGAGCCAGAGCTCCCAGCCGCCCGCAGGAGCCGAGGAGAGGCTTCCGAGCAGATTCCCATGCAGCAGACTCTGCTGCAAAAAATACCCCGTTCCAGTCAGCATCAGCAGCAGGCAGAGCTCCGCCGCCGCAAGGATTCCCGCACTGCGCTTGTGAACCCGCAGACAGCTTCCGGCGCGCCGCCAAACATTCATGACACATAGTCCTCCAGCAGCCTGCGCAGCTCGGCTTCATTTTCGGCACGCAGACCGTATTCCAGCACAATTCTGTCATAATCCGGCAGCCAGCGGGACGGCAGCTCATAGACGGCGGAGGCTTCCGTCTCACCCTCCGCATAGACCGAGAGCACATTGCCGCGCAGCTTCAGCAGATAGCGCTGATCGGGCAGCTCCGGCAGAGCGTCACGGATGCCGGGCGCCGCGCTGTCCTCCGGCAGCAGGAGCTTTTCGAGCCCGCCGGATCCCGGCAGAGCCTCCGCGCGTTTTTTCGCCGATGCCATCGGCGTCAGGAGCATTGCCGCCAGCGTGACCGTGACTGCTGCCAGCGTGACCGGCAGCCCGATTTTGGATTGTAACATTCCGGACACCTTCCTTTCAGATTGGATCCCCGATTCGCAGGACCGCTGCAAAAAACGCAATTTTACACCGATCCGGACCGGAACATGAATAGTATGATACAAAACAATCGCCGATATGCGGATGACTTTCTCAAAAATACACAAAACGATTACAATTTCCTGAAAAGGCTTAACAAGCCGGCGATTTTGTGGTATAATAAATCTGTATAAATATCCCTTTTACCGTTTTTTTCGGTGAAAAGCCCAAGCCGGCAGCGGAAACTGCCGTACCCGAAAGGAGCTTCATTTTCATGGATATGACCAACGCAATCAGCAGCACCGGCGCATTGCAAAAGCCAGAAAAAAAGAAAAAAAAGCGCCGCAGAACCCCGCTGATTCTGCGCATTCTCAAAAAAATCGGTTCCGTGATTCTGGTCACGGTGCTGTCCTTTATGCTGCTGTTCATTATCACAGGCGTCATTTGTGCCCTTGCGGCGACGAGCTATGTCCTCAATTACATGGAAACGACCACCTCTGTCAGCATTCAGGAAATGACAATGAGCTATTCGACGAACATCTACGAGACGGACGAAAACGGCGAATATATCAATGTCTATAATGTCAACCAGTCCGTCCAGAGACTCCCGGTTGATCTGGAAAAGGTTCCGCAGCATGTGCGCGATGCCTTTGTTTACGGCGAGGACGAGCGTTTCTATCTGCACGAGGGCGTGGACTATAAGCGTACCGCCGGTGCAATCGCAAACATGATCCTCAAGTTCTGGAACTCCGAGCAGGGCGGTTCGACGATCACCCAGCAGCTCGTCAAGAACCTGACGGGCGACGATGAAACGAGCCCGCAGCGTAAGATCCGTGAGGTCTACCGCGCACTCCAGCTTGAAAAGTCCTATTCCAAGGACGAGATCCTGGAAACCTATATCAACTACATCGGCTTCGGCGGCGCGGCAAACGGCGTCGAGATGGCATCCCTGAAGTATTTCGGCAAGTCCGTCAGCGAGCTGTCGATTGCAGAGGGCGCGTGCCTTGCAGCCATTCCGCAGAGCCCGGAGGTCAACAACCCCTTCGCCGGCTACTACGAGCGCGGCTTCAACAATGTCACCAAGACCGAGTATATTTCCGACAAATTTATCAACACCGGTATGCAGACTAACCGCGACCGTATGGAGTATATCCTTTACAGAATGTATTACAACGGCGCAATCACCTTTGACGAGTATCAGGATGCCCTGCACGAGCATCTGATCTTCAAGGGTACTGACGAGTACAAGCAGCTCCACCCGGACGAGGAGCCGAAGGTGGACGAGAACGGTGCAGCCATCACCGAGGAAAAGTCCACTTCGTGGGCGGTTGACGAGGCGCTGCGCGAGTACGCTCATGTGCTGATGGATCAGCGCGGCATCACGATGCAGAGAGCGCTCGCCAAGATCAACAGCGGCGGCTATCAGATCTATACGACCGTTGACCGGAAAATGCAGGCATATGTCGAAGCGAAGTTCCTGGACATGAACAATATCCTGAGCGGCATGACGACCGCAGCCCGCACGAATTATCTGCGCGACCTGAACCACGACGGCAAATATGAGGGCGTTGTGGACGGCAAGGACGAGGTGATGCCGCTGCAGTGCGGCTTTACCGCGATCGACTACGAGGGCAGAGTGCTCTGCACCGTCGGCATGATCGGCAAGAAGAAGGGTTCGCTCGGCACCTCCTTTGCATCGACTGAAAAGCAGCAGCCCGGTTCCGCGATCAAGCCTGTCACATCCTACGGCTACGCGCTCTATCACGATGCGATTTCCTGGGGCTCAAAGATTCTCGACGCTCCGGTCATGACGAACCCTGAGACCGGTAATCCGTGGCCGACCAACTACTCCGAAACGAGTGTCGGCACATGGTCCCGTGCCAAGGTCAATGTCTACAAGGCGCTGGAGGTCTCCAAGAACACGATCCCGGCCATGCTGGTCAAGACCTACGGCAAGGACAAGGTGTTCGACTTTGCAACCAATACGCTCGGCCTCGACCTCGATGTCAAGGACCAGGATTTTGCTCCGCTTTCCGTCGGCGCTCTGCGTTACGGCGTGACGGTCAAGGATCTGGTCAACGCCTTCATGATCTACGGCAACGGCGGCACCTTCTGCGATGCGCACATCATCGACCGCGTGGAATCCGGTGACGGCGGCGTCATCTACCAGGGCG
This sequence comes from Oscillospiraceae bacterium, assembly GCA_024695445.1. Classification (GTDB taxonomy): domain Bacteria; phylum Bacillota; class Clostridia; order Oscillospirales; family Ruminococcaceae; genus Firm-04. The sequence goes on along the minus strand of JAILIG010000042.1, from coordinate 37,791 downwards.
GCGAGGGCAGTACGCAGGCCGTAGACCGCGAGACCTCCTATGTCATGAACAAGCTGCTGCAGAATGTTGTCAACGGCGAGCAGGGTACCGGTAAGCAGGCCAAGCTCTATAAGAACGGCAAGCAGATTCCGATTGCCGGTAAGACCGGTACGACGACCGACTGGTGCGATAAGCTGTTTGTCGGCCTGAATCCTGATTTCGTCAGCGGCTGCTGGCTCGGCTACAAGGAAAACAAGGAAATCAAGAACCGCGGCGCGATTGATACGCCGCACGCGTGGAAAAACATCATCGGCGACTGGATTGTCCGGAACTGGTCCGGCAGGGACTTCCCGGAGTGCAGCACCGTCATCAAGGGCCATGTCTGCACCGCAACCGGCAAGATCGCGGTGGATTCCTGCGGCAAGGGCGTCGAGGGCTATTGGAAATCGACTAATGCGCCGTACTGTGACAACCGTGAGCTCGGCCTGCAGGAAGCCAAAAACTACGGCCCGGATGCCGGCGGAGGAAACTGATTTGGAACGACAGCAGAAGGGAGGCAGCACAACGGGTTTCCGGATGTGCTGCCCCTGTCATTTCGGACTGGAAAGTGTTTTGAAATTTGAGCTGATCCGGCTCGGCGCAGCGGAGATCAGTGCGGCAGACGGCAGAGTGTCCTTCACCGGAGACTGGACGATGCTCGCCGCCGCCAATGTTGAGCTGACGACAGCGGAGCGTGTGCTGATTGAACTCGGCAGCTTTTCTGTCGCACCGCAGCGCGGCAGAACCGCCTTTGATCCGCTGTTTGAGGGCGTGGCGGCACTTCCGCTGGAGCAGTTCATCGGACCGGACGATGCCTTTCCCGTCAAGGGCAGCTCGCTGAATTCCGCCCTGAAAAGTGTGCCTGCCTGTCAGGCGATTGTCAAGAAAGCGGCGGTCAGGCGCCTTCAGCGTGCGCATCACACCGAGGCGCTGCCGGAGACCGGCGCCGTGCATCAGATACAGTTTTCCATTCGCAGCGATCTGTGTACGGTATATCTTGACACCTCCGGCGTTCCGCTTTATAAGCGCGGCTGGCGGCAGATTGCCAACGCCGCACCGATCCGCGAAACGCTTGCGGCCGGTATTTTAGATCTGTCTCACTGCCGGGCGGGCGCAGTGCTCTGCGATCCGTTCTGCGGCAGCGGCACCTTTTTGATCGAGGGCGCATACCGCGCAATGCACATGGCACCCGGACTGCACCGGCGGTTTGCCGCCGAGCGCTGGACGCAGATGCCGAAGCGCGCATGGTTTGATGCGCGGGAAGCGGCACGCGCCAAAATCAACCGCGATGCCGCATTCACGGCCTTCGGCTATGACTGTGATCCGGAAGCCGTGGCGCTGTCAATCGAAAATGCAAAAAAGGCCGGCGTTGCCGACCGCATCACGGTCAAGCAGCGCGACATCAGGGATTTTGAAGCTGTCCCCGGACAGATCATCGTCTGCAATCCGCCCTACGGTGAGCGGATGCTCGATGTCTCCGCAGCCAGAGCGCTGTACCGCGTCATGGGCATGGTGTTTCCGGATGATGCCGCGTGCAGCATCATCACGCCGGATGCGGAATTTGAAAAATGCTACGGGCGGAAAGCGCGCAGGCGCCGGAAGCTCTATAACGGAATGCTGCAATGTCAGCTTTATCAATTCTGGAAGGAAAAAAGGGAAGGATGATTTCCATGCTTACACCCAATCTGACTGTTTCTGACGAAGGGCATCTGCTGTTCGGCGGAGCCGACTGTGTGGCGCTGGCGCAGCAGCACGGCACCCCGCTCTATGTCATGGATGAAACGACGGTCCGCGAAAACTGCCGCGGCTTCCGGAGCGTTCTGCAGGAGGAGTACGGCGGAAACGGCATGATCTGTTTTGCCAGCAAGGCGCTCTCCTGCAAGGAGCTGTACCGCATCGTGCATTCGGAGGGCCTCGGCACCGATGTTGTGTCGGGCGGGGAGCTCTTTACGGCACTTGCCGCCGGAATGCCCGCTTCGGACATTGTCATGCACGGCAACTCCAAGACCGATGCTGAGCTGCAAATGGCAGTGGACAGCAATGTCGGCAGAATTGTCGCGGACAATCTGCCGGAGATGACGCGCCTGAACCGCATTGCGGCGGACGCGGGCAAGACCGTGCGCATTCTGCTCCGCATCAAGCCGGGCATCGACGCGCACACCCACAGCTTCATTCAGACGGGGCAGATTGATTCCAAGTTCGGATTTGCGCTGGAAACGGGAGAGGCGCTGGAAGCGGTCAAGGCTGCTGCTGCCTGTCCGAATCTGGAGCTGGTCGGCCTGCACTGCCACATCGGCTCGCAGATCTTGGAAACCGAGCCCTTTGCAGAGGCCGCCCGTGTGATGCTCGGCCTCATGAATACCGTGCGGCAGGAGACCGGCATCGTCCTGACGGAGCTGAATCTGGGCGGCGGCCCCGGCATCCGTTATGTTGAGCGCGACGATCCGAAGCCCTTCGGCGACATCGTCCGCGCCATGCTGGAAGCCATCCGCAAGACCTGTGCGGCGCTCTCGTACCCGGAGCCGTTCATGCTCTTTGAGCCGGGCCGCTCGATTGTCGGCGCTGCGGGCATCACACTTTATACGGTCATGGCGAAGAAGCAGATTCCGGGCATCCGTACTTATGTGCTGATCGACGGCGGAATGTGCGACAACCCGCGCTATGCGCTCTACGAGTCGGAGTACGAAGCGCTCATCGCAAACCGTGCCGACGCCCCGCGCACCGAGACGGTCACGATCGGCGGAAAGTGCTGCGAGAGCGGCGACCTGATCGGCAAGGATATGCTGCTGCAGGAGGCACAGGCGGGCGATACGCTGGCCGTGCTGGCGACCGGCGCCTATAACTACTCCATGTCGTCGAACTACAACCGCAATCCGCGGCCGGAAATGGTCATGGTAAAGAACGGCGCGGTGCGGACGGTTGTCCGCCGCGAGACCTACGAGGACATCTGCCGCTGCGACCTGTAATCAATGCAAAGCGCCCCTCACGAAGCTGTGAGGGGCGCTGTTTGTACGGAACCGGTCAGCCGGCAAGCTGCCGGAGCACCAGAACCAGATCTTCTGCGCGGAGCAGACTGTCGCCGTCCATGTCAGCCAGCTCCCGTCCGAGGCTGGATACGGCCGCTTCGGCATCCTCCGCGATGTAACGCGCCAGCAGAATTGCATCCGCAATCTCGTATCTGCCGTTGACATTGACATCGCCCATGCCGGTAAATGCGGTTTGGATGCCGGCACTGTCGCCGTCATTGCACCACGGAACTGCTTCCGGGTAATCGTTTGCGTCGATCGAGTACTGCATACCGCCGAGCACCTCGCTGCCGAGCGAAATTTCGCAGTAAAACAGTTCCGTCGAATCACTGAACCGATAGGTTAGCGGAATACTTTGCACGATTTGCTGAATCTGTGCCGCAGCAGCTTCGTATGTCTCTGTCCCGAAGAGCTCATCGAGATACTGTCCGTCAATTGCCGATACCGTCAGAGGGCGGAAGGCCAGATACTGCGGCAGCAGCGCGGTCAGTTCGTCGTTCACGCCGCCGTCTGCGGCAGACACCTGCATTTTGTTCAAGTCAACGGTGTAGGTCTTTCCCTCGTACAGCGCAGTCTGCAAGGGTGCCGACGCATCCGCCAGCAGATTGCCGGCCTGATCGTACCATGCACCGGTGCTTTCGTCGAACAGCAGCCTGCTTCCACCAATCTCCACGAGAGAGATTGCTTTTGCTATACTGCTGCCGTCAGCGCAGAATGCCGTCAGCGGTGCCTGTGCAAACAGGCATCCTGTCATAAGGAGCACAGACGCGGCTTTGATTTTGATGTTCTTCATTATGAATCCCTCCTGTTCATTCATACCGGATCATCGTACACTGCATTTCCGCACCCGCACGAACGGTGCGTTCCAGACGCAGCCACCGGTTGAGTCCGTCCGGTGCGGCGGGGCTGTAAAGCGCCTTCGGAACGACCGCAGCGATGGCAAATTCCTGCACAGTGCCTTCCGGTGCCGCAGGCGGTGTCACGGTGATGCTGTAAAACATTCCGCTGCCGCCTGACGGCTCTGCTATTCCGTCTCCGCAGCCTTCTGCACGGAACCGGATGACCAGACAGTCCTCCGTTTCAAAGTCTATCGCAGGGAACAGCTCTGCAGAATAGGCATCCGGCAAGGCATCCCGATACAGCTTGATCTGCGTCGAAAAAGGCAGCGATTCCTCGGACGCTTCCACTGTTTTCTGGCTGAGAATGCGGAAGGGGACAGGCTCTTCTGTGAATGTCATGCCCTCATCGCTCGCATCCGTTTTGGATTCCGTTTCATTCGCAGAAGAAGCGGTGCTTTGACTTGTGCTCTGAGAAGTCAGCGATGTTATTTTGGTGTCCTGTGTTGACTGCGGCGTGGCCTCTGTACAATGCACTGTGCTGTCGGTTGTCATGCTTGACACAGAAGCAGTCGTATGTTGTGTACCGGATGACGGTCTTGTATCACTCTGCGTCCCGGTGCGGTGAGACGGTTCATCCGAAACGGCGGTTTCCGTTTGCTGTGTACCGGAAACCGGTGCAGAGGTGCTGTCGGCGGCGGAGGTTTCGCTGCCAGTTGTCTCCGCACTGACCGATATTCCCGTTTCAGCCGGACCGACTGCTGCCGGCTTCTGCGTTTGCAGCTTCGGGTAAAGCATTGCCGCAATGCCGACCAGCAGGCAGGCAGCGGCCGCGGGAATCAGATACCAGATGCTGCCGCGCCGCCGGAACCGCGTGCGGTTTGCGGAATCAATCATGTCATCGGGCAGCTCATTCATCAGCCCGATCAGTTCTTCCGGTGTCATAGCAATTCCTCCTTTTTCAGATGTTCCGTCAAGCGCTGCCGCAGGCGTGTCAGCGTGACCTTTACATTGTTTTCCGTCATGTGAAAATCCGCCGCCAGCTCGGCAAATGAAGAAAAGCTCCAGTACCGGCGGACGAAGAGGTCGCGCTGCTTCTGCGGGAGCGTGCGGAGAAACTCCGTCACGGCGCAAAGCATTTCCCGCTGTTCTACGGCAGCCTCTGTGTTCTGCTGCGCAGGCAGGATTTCCGCGAGCTCGTCCAGTGCCGCCGGATACTGTCCGTTTCCGCGCTTGCCGCGCTGTCTGGCTTTATACCTGTCCAGCGCATGATTGCGAAGAATTTTCAGAAGGTACGCCCGGAAATTCTCAGGGCAGGCGGGCGGAACCGCGTTCCAGACGGTCAGCAGAGCGTCGCTGAAGCACTCCTCCGCATCCTGCTCGTCCCTGAGAATATCGAGCGCAGCAGACCGGCAGAGCGCTCCGTACTCGGCGATGATTGCCCTGAGCGCCTGCTCATCTCTGTTATGCAGCATCAAAAGAATTCTTTTGTCTTTCATTGGCAGTCACCGCCTTGCATATGCCCTTCTGCTTATAAGAACGACAAATTTCAGAAAACATTACACCGTTCCGGAAAATTTCCTGAAAAAAGATTCCGGTGTATAAAAGCCCCGCCGGTTCCGGTTCCGGCGGGGCTTTTTGAAGCTTCGCTGTTTTGCGCGTTCAGCACTCATTCTGCTCTGCAATCAGGCGGTCCGAGCCGTACATTTTGCGGAGCTTCGGCTTTTCGATTTTGCCGGTAGGATTGCGCGGCACATCGGCAAAGATGTACTTGCGCGGACGCTTATAGCGGGGCAGCGCCTCACAGAATTTGGCCATTTCCTCCTCTGTGCAGGTGCAGTCCTCCTTGATCGAGATGATCGCAGCTGCGATCTCGCCGAGGCGCTTGTCCGGCAGACCGATGACGGCGACATCCTTGACCTTCGGGTTCGAGCGGATGAAGTCCTCGATCTGAACGGGATAGAGGTTTTCGCCGCCGGTGATGATGACATCCTTTTTGCGGTCCACGAGGTAGACGAAGCCGTCCTCGTCCTCCCGTGCCATATCGCCTGTCAGCAGCCAGCCGTCCTTGAGGACTGCGGCAGTTGCCTCCGGATCGTTGTAGTAGCAGGTCATGACGCCCGGTCCCTTGACGCAGAGCTCGCCGACCTCGCCGCGCTGGACGGGATCGCCGTTTTCGTCGATGATCTTGCTCTCCCAGCCGTAGCCCGCCTTGCCGATCGCGCCGACCTTGTGGATATTCTCCACGCCGAGGTGCAGAGCGCCCGGTCCGATGGACTCGCTGAGGCCGTAGTTCGTGTCATACTGGTGATTCGGGAAGTATTTCTTCCATCTGTTGATGAGGCTGGGCGGGACGGGCTGCGCACCGATGTGCATGAGCCGCCACTGCGAGAGCTCATAGTCGCTCAGGGAGACCTTTCCGCTCTCGATCGCGTCGAGGATGTCCTGTGCCCACGGCACGAGCAGCCAGACGATCGTGCAGTGCTCCGAGGAAACCGCATCGAGGATGACATTCGGCGAGATGCCGTTCAGCAGGACGGCCTTAGCGCCGACATAGAAGCTGCCGAACCAGTGCATCTTGGCGCCGGTGTGGTAGAGCGGCGGGATGCAGAGGAAGACATCGTCTCTTGTCTGACCGTGGTGTGCCTGCTCGACCTTGCAGGAGTGCATCAGGCTCTCGTGATTGTGCAGAATGGCCTTCGGGAAGCCGGTGGTGCCGGAGGAGAAATAGATTGCGGCATCGTCGTTGTCCGTCAGGAAGATGGCGGGGGAGTTGCTCGGGAAATTCGCGGTCAGCAGGTCATAGCTCTCGGCAAAGCCGGGGCAGCCCTGTCCGACATAGAGCAGCATCCGGTCGTTTCCGACGGTATCGACCAGCTCCTCGACTCTGCCGATGAATTCCGGACCGAAGACCAGAACGGAGATCTCGGCGAGGCCGACACAGTATTCGATTTCGTCCGCGGAATAGCGGAAGTTGAGCGGCACAGCCAGTGCGCCGATCTTGAGGATGCCGAAGTAGATCGGCAGCCACTCGATGCAGTTCATCAGCAGGATGCCGACCTTATCGCCCTTCTTGACGCCGCGGGAGATGAGGAAATGTGCAAAGCGGTTTGCCTTCTCGTTAAAGACCTTCCAGGTGATTTCGCGGCGGTAATAATTCGGGCGGCGCGGCTCGATGAGTTCATATTCTTTCCATGTGATACGGCGCGGCTCCAGAATGGAGGGGTTCAGCTCGACGAGAGCCGTATCGTTGCCGTAGAGCGCGGCGTTGCGCTCCAGAATGTCAATAATCGGCATGGGGATTCAGCGTCCTTTCAGAAATTGTTCCGGCATAATGCCGTACTTTTCCATTTTAACACAAAAAAGCACGAAAGTCAAGCCTTGCGGGAGTTTTTTCGGGGAATCCCGCCGAAAAAAAGACACGGGGCAAACAGCACACCGTGTCTTTGGGAAATATCAGCTCAGACCAAGCCTCTGCATCAGCGGCTGCCATTTGTCCGGATTTGACCAGAAATCCGGATCGGGTGAGAGAACCTGTTCCGGCCGGCTCAGAAGATCTGCGGAATCCTGCGAATCCCGGATGAGATCAAGCAGCACTGCGCGGCCGTCCTGTTCGCCGATGATGACGGAGCAGGAGCCGTTTTTGCACGTTCCTGCTCGATTGGACAGAATCCCCTTTTGCAGAATATAGCTGCTGTGTTTCTCTGTCTGAACCTCTGTCAGCAGAAACGGATCGTCCTCTGCGCACTGCGTTGATTCCCTGGATGCTGCATAAACCAGATAATTGCTGAGCTGCTTCGATGCGCCGAACACCGTGAAATCACCGTCTGACTGCGCATCGGTCGTAAACTGCCGCACATACATTGCAATAACGCTGTCTGTGAATTCTGTCAGCGCGTGAGCCCCTGATTCAGAAAGCAAATCCTCAAAGAGGGGCGGGGCAGGGCTTTCCGCGGCGGATGCCGTACTTTCCGTATGCGTCTCATTGGATTGTTCCGTGCTGCCGGTTGTGGCAGCGGTGCCAGAGGCAGGTGCGGCTGTGCCGGTTGTTTCCGGAACGGATGCACTCTGTTCGGAGGAATTCCCGCGGCAGCCGGTCAGGCACAGCGCGGCGGCGAGCAGAATTGCAAAACACTTCATTTAAAATACCCCCGTTCGGTTAGCTGTAGTATCCGGTCAAAACAAGGACTCTTCTGTTTCCGGCCGAATATTTTGCAGATTGCTTCATATTTAAATGATATGATGTTGATGACGCCCTGCCTGTTACTCCTGCTTCTAAAGCGGATGGCTTACATACTTGTTTCCTAAAATTGCTTTTCTGATTTATCACCTCCATCTGCTGAATAAATGTTATCAGCATATTTATATGATAGCACAATATGTGCAGATTGTCAACGCCTGCCGCAGATTCCGGCAAAAAAAGAACACGGAACTGTCCGTTCCGTGCCCTTCGGCGTTTCACTCCCCACGGTGCTTTTCATCTGTCAGTCGGACAGATAGGTTTTCACCAGTACCTGCATCAGCTCGTCCCGGTCGATGTGCCGGATCAGGCTTCTGGCATTATTATGTACGGTGATGTAGGTCGGATCCTCGGACAGAATATAGCCGACGATCTGATTGATCGGATTATATCCCTTTTCCCGCAGCGCGTCATAGACTGTGTGCAGAATGCGCTTCATTTCCTTTTCGCGCTCTTCGGAAATCGAGAAGGTGATGGTTTTGTCGGACATAGCTCAGGCACTCCTTTCTGTGTGCGGTGGAACTTTGACTTTTTTGTGCCCCTTCTTTTGTATAGTATCATTATACTGCAAAGGGAAAGATTCATCAAGCATTTTCGGAGAAAACTGTCGTTTTCACTATTTCTGATGACTGGAATTTGTCTGTTATGTACAGGACTCCGCCGTCCCGTGCGGGCATGGCGGAGCCGCAGGCTCAGCAGCAGTCCCGCTTCTCGAAGGAATTGCAGTCCACGCATTCCTTGACGGACGGATCGGACTCGTGCGTGCCGATGTGGACAGTATCCAGCGTGCAGAAATCCTCACTGCAAAGGTTGTGACGGCACTGCTGTACCGTGCAGTGAATATTCGGGTTCTTCTTCTGATTCATCATCGTCAAATCCTTTCGCATGATAAAAAGACTGTGCGGCGGCGCATTCGGGAGAAAAAACGAGCTTTGGCGCGTTCGCACAGTGGGAGTATATGCAGAACGGCGCGGAATATGTAAGGGCGGCATGAATTTGTTTTCCATGTATCTGCGTGCATTTTGAATATCCGGGCAAAGCGGATGACCGCCTGCGGCAAAGGTGTCCTCGGCGTACTGCGGGGCTGAACGGATGAGGAGAATTCAAAAATCGGCGGTTATCCGATTTTTCAGCCGGAATTTGTAATTTTTTGACGCTTGCTTTTTATCGGCATTTATGATAGAATAAAAACATAAGCTTGCGGCAGGCACGCCTGCACGGAAAGGAGGAGCCAATGGTACCATATCTGATTTTTTGGGGTGTTGTTTTTGTTCTGGCAGTGATCGTGGAGTTCGCGTCGATGCAGCTGGTCAGTATCTGGTTTGCGTTCGGTGCGGCAGGCGCATTTATCGCAGCGCTCGCGGATCTCGGTTTCACGGGACAGCTCGGCGTCTTTGTGCTTGTTTCGCTGCTGCTCCTGCTCGGAACCAGACCGTTTCTGGCGAAGCTGCGTGTCAAGCAGACGCCGCCGATGAATGCCGACAAGGACATCGGAACGCAGGCGGTCGTCATCCAGACGGTGGACGCCGCACACGGTACCGGCCGCGTCCGTGCAAACGGAGTGGACTGGATTGCCGTCTCGGAAAACGGCGAGGTGCTGGAGGTTCAGACGATCGTGCTGATCTCAAAGGTGGACGGCGCGAAGCTGATTGTCCGCCGCGCACCGAACAACTGATTACAAACTGAAACGGAGGAACTTATCATGTTGAACTTTGCATTTGCATTCGCAGCCATCGGAAACGGCGCGCTGATCGCCGCACTGGTATTCCTGGTCATCATCGCAATCGTCATCATCGCAAACATCAAAATTGTCCCGCAGGCAAGCGTCTATGTCGTGGAGCGGCTCGGCTCCTTCTATCAGGAGTGGCACACCGGCCCGCATTTCCTGGTTCCGTTCTTTGACCATGTGGTCAAGGTCGTGACGATCAAGGAGCAGGTCGTGGACTTCAAGCCGCAGCCTGTGATTACCAAGGATAATGTCACGATGCAGATTGACACGGTCGTGTTTTTCCAGGTGACCGATGCGAAGCAGTATACCTACGGTGTGGAGCGCCCGATGGCCGCAATCGAGAACCTCTCGGCCACGACGCTGAGAAACATCATCGGCGAGATGGAGCTCGATGCGACGCTGACCTCCCGTGATGTCATCAACACGAAGATCACGGCAATTCTGGACCAGGCAACCGACCGCTGGGGTATCAAGGTCAACCGCGTGGAGCTGAAGAACATCCTTCCGCCGCGTGAGATTCAGGACGCGATGGAGAAGCAGATGAAGGCGGAGCGTGAGCGCCGTGAAAAGATCCTTCAGGCAGAGGGCGAAAAGAAATCCGCAATCCTCGTGGCAGAAGGTGAAAAGGAGTCGAAGATTCTGCGCGCACAGGCTGAAAAGGAAGCGCAGATCCTTGCAGCAGAGGCAGAAAAGCAGGCCATGCTGCTTCGTGCGGACGCAGTCCGTCAGCAGAAGATGCTGGAAGCACAGGGCGAGGCGGAGGCACTCGGAATGCTGAACGCATCCGCGCCGACCGATAAGATCATTCAGCTCAAGTCTCTGGAAGCCTTTGCAAAAGCGGCCGATGGCAGATCGACCAAAATTATCATTCCGAGCGAGATTCAGGGCCTTGCAAGTTTGACGACAGCGCTCAAGTCCATTGCAGAGTCTGATCCTGCGAAATAAACACACACAGTCAAGGATAAGCGCCCTGCTGCACAATGCTGCGGGGCGTTTGTCCGTTCCGGAGACAGGTTGAATCCGTCTGTACGGAACACACACGAGCGGCAGAGCCGCGGATTACAGGAGGAACGCCGCATGAAAAAAGCAAAATCCCGGAAAAAAACCGTACTCATCATCCTGTGTATTGTCATCCTGCTGCTGATTGCCGGCTGGTGGGCATTTTCTGTGTATATGTACCGTCAGAACTTCAACAGGCGGTTTCAGAGCTATGAACCGCTCATGCTGATGACAGAGGATTTTGAGGGGTTACAGCGTACCAGATACGAGTTTCCCTCGGACAAAGGCCAAAAGCTGACCGGATACCTGTATCAGTCGGGGGAAACGCCGCGTGCGATGCTTGTGATTGCACACGGGCTCGGCGCCGGTCATAACTCCTATATGGATGTTGCCGCTTATTTTGCAGAACACGGCTACGATGTGTTTGCCTATGACGCGACCGGAAATGACGAGAGCGAAGGCGAGGGCGTCGGCGGCATTCCGCAGGGCGTGACGGATCTGGATTATGCGGTTTCCTTTGTGGAGAACAGCGGAAATTTCCCGAAGCTGCCGATTGTCCTTTTCGGGCACAGCTGGGGCGGATACAGTGCGTGTGCCGTTCTGAATTATCATCCCGAAATCAAAGCGGTGATCGAGTGTTCCGGCTGCAATCGCTCGTCCGACCTGTTTGAGGCGGGCGGAAAATCGCAGGCCGGCAGTGTCATCTATACGATGATGCCGTTTGTCCGGATCCACGAGCGCATTCATTACGGCAAATATGCCTCCAAAACCGCAATGGACGGCTTTGCCGCAAGCGATGCCGCAGTTCTGGTGCTGCACAGCGCCGATGACGGCGTTGTCCCGATTCAGTACGGGTACGATGTGTACTATGAAAAATACAAGGACGATCCGCGCTTTGTATTCATCCGTTTTGAGAACCGGGGACACAATTATGTGTATCAGGACACCTCGTACATAGATGCTTTCGATGCGGAATTTGAGAAATGGACAAAGACGCTGGATTACGACTTCCGTGCCGATGAGAACAAGACGCGGTTCATCGAAGACAAGGCCGCGTACATCCGCAGCAATCTGGATCGGGAAAAGTGGAGCGGCAGTCTGGACAAGGAGCTGTTCGCGCGCTTTTTGCAGTTCTTCGATGCGCATATTTCGTGAAGTGAAAAAGCAGCCTGAAAGCCGGTGTGTTTGCCGCTTTCAGGCTGTTTTTTTAATTCGTATCTGTTACAGCCCGCAGAGTGTCAGCAGTGCGGAGAGCCCGCCGGTGAGCAGTATACCGACGACAGAGGGCAGCAGAAAGGCCGCGGCGGTCAGACGGCGGCTTCCGGTTTCCCTCCGGACGGTCAGCAGCGTGGTTGCACAGGGCGCATGAAACAGCGTCAGAATCAAAAAGCAGGCAGCCGTGTGCAGCGTCCAGCCGTTGGCAGTCAGCAGTGTGTGCAGGGCGGCATAGGAGCCGTAATCGGTCAGCGCCGTGCAGCCGAGATAGGCCGTAACGGCGACCGGCAAAACAATTTCATTCGCCGGCAGACCGAGGAGAAACGCCAGCAGAATCACCCCGTCAAGGCCGAGCAGGATGCCGAAGGGGTTGAGCAGTCCCGCGAGCAGGCTCAGCAGGCTTTGTTCCGAGATCCGGCAGTTTGCGAGCACCCAGATCAGCAGACTGACGGGCGCCGCCGTGACGACGGCTCTGCCGAGCACAAAGACCGTCCGATCAAGCACCGAGCGGACGAGGATTCTGAGAAGCTGCGGGCGGCGAAAGGGCGGCATTTCCAGCACGAACGAGGACGGCGTGCCGCGCAGCACCGTGCGGCTCAGGAGTGCCGAGCAGAGCAGCGTGACCGCAATGCTCAGCGCGATCAGTACCGTCAGCAGCAGGGCTGCGCGCAGGCTGTGTCCCGTACCGGCAAAAAAGCAGGTGATGACCGCAATCAGCGCCGGAAACCTGCCGTTGCAGGGGACGAGCGCATTGGTCAGAACGGCAATCAGCCGTTCGCGGCGGCTCTGGATGATGCGGCACTCCGTCACGCCGACCGCATTGCAGCCAAAGCCCATCGCCATAGTCAGGCATTGCTTTCCGCAGGCATGACACCGCGCAAAGCAGCGGTCCGCGTTAAAGGCGAGGCGCGGTAGCAGACCGACATCCTCCAGCAGCGTGAACAGCGGAAAGAAAACGGCCATCGGCGGCAGCATGACCGAAACAACCCAGCCGGTTCCGCGCAGCGCACCGTCGATCAGTGCGCCGGAGAGCCACTGCGGCAGCCCGATTGTCCCGGCAGCGGTTTTTGCTGCTGCGCAGAGCGCACTGCATCCTGCGGCGAGCCATTTGGAGGGATAGTTTGCACCGACGAGCGTGAGCCAGAAGACGAGCAGAAAGAGCAGCAGCATCAGCGGGATGCGCAGCAACGGACCGGTCAGCAGACGGTCGGCCAGACGGGTTCGCGCACCGGCCTCGGGCGGAATCTGTACGGCAGCGGCGCAGATGCGGTGTGCGGCATCGAGCAGCACACGCTCGGTTTCTGCGGCAGTACGCTTTGATTCGGCATCGGGATTTTGCCTGGCTTTTTGCAGCAGCGCAGACACCGCCGCAAAGCGGGAACTGTGTTCTGACCCGGTGATGCGGCAGATTTCCGCCTCCGTTTCTTCACTGTACCGGAGAGGCGGCTTTTCCGGCGGCAGAACGGTGTCTGCGGCGGCGTCAAGGAGCGCACGCGCAGCGCCTTTTTTTCTGGCAGACAGCGTGACAACGGGAATGCCGAGCTGTGCGGAGAGCAGCGCCCTGTCGATGCGGATGCCCTGCCGTTCCGCCTCGTCCATGAGATTGACGGCGAGTATGACCGGCTCGCCGCATTCGAGCAGCTCCAGCGCGAGCCGGATGCCGCGTTCCGGAGCGGTTGCATCGCAGATGCAGAATACGCAGTCATGCGGTGTGTGCAGCAGCACCTCGGCGGCAGCCGATTCCTCTGCGGTTTCCGACCGCAGCGAGCAGGTACCGGGCGTGTCAATCAGTGTGATGTGCTGTCCGCGGTATGTGCAGTGTCCGACCGCGCCTGTGACGGTTTTGCCGCACCAGTTTCCGGTGTGCTGTTTCAGGCCGGTCAGTGCGTTGAACACGGTGCTTTTCCCGACATTCGGGTTGCCGGCCAGCAGATAGGTTCTGCTGTTTTTGGGGCGGGCAGCTCTGAGCCGGATGCGGCGGCAGTCGGTGTCGCGCAGGGCGAAGGTCACGCCCCGCACGGAAAAAGCGACCGGAGAGCCGCCAGCGGCGCGCAGACGGCAGATCAGCTCCGTGCCGGCAGTCAGACCAAGCTGAGAGAGGCGGGCGCGTTCTGCTGCGTCCGCCTCAATTTCTGTGATGATGGCGCTGCACCCGACCGGCAGCTCCGCCAGTGTCAGTTCGTCATCCATGGTTTCACTCCTTCCAGCGGACGGATTCTGAAGTCCGTCTCATTGTCAGGATATGCCGCAGGGGCGCGAACGGTGCAGGGGATTACGAATCCTTCGGTTCCTGCTTGCGGGGCATCCGCCGTTGCCTATATGATACTGCATTTTCCGGAAGCTGTCAGGTACCGGTGAAGAAACTTGCATTTTCACGCCGGAAATGCTATAATAGAAACGCCGCATGAGCTGACGGCGGTATTTTATGAGACATTTCTGAGAAAACGCAGGAGGTGACTGCGATGGCAAATATTCTGATCGTGGACGACGATTCCCACATCAACGGGATGCTGACAGAGGTGCTTGCGCAGGAGGGTTACACGGTACAGAGTGCGTATTCCGGCACAGAGGCGCTGATGCGCCTGCAAAGCACGCCGCCCGATCTGATTCTGCTCGATCTGATGCTGCCGGGGCTTTCCGGCGAGGCGCTTCTGCCGCAGATCAGCGGGATTCCGGTGATTGTGGTCAGTGCGAAGGCAGATGTGGCAGACAAGGTCGGCCTGCTTCTGGGCGGTGCCGTGGATTACATCACAAAGCCGTTTGAAATGGAAGAGCTGCTGGCACGGATTCAGGTACAGCTCCGGAAGCGCAATGCCGCATCAGACAGTGCCGTGCTGCGCTTTCAGGAGATTCTGCTGCACACCGATACGCACAGGGCGGAGGCCGGCGGTTCGGAAATCCGGCTCACCCGCACGGAATTTGCCATACTGAAGCTCCTGATGCAGAATCCGGAGCAGGTGGTAGCCAAGCTGACGATTCTGGAACGCATCAGTGCGGACACGCCGGACTGCACCGAGGATTCGCTGAAGATCCACATTCACAATCTCCGGAAAAAGCTGAAGGCGGTCACAGGCCGGGAGTACATCTCTGCCGTGTGGGGCATCGGTTTTCTGCTGACGGCAAAATCTTAATGGAATCTTTCCCGTTTTCTTAACCGGTTTCTTAACTGTTTTATGATATCCTGTTATCAGAAACAAAAAGGAGGTCTGGTTATGGACTTTGTGCTGAAAACAAGCAATCTCTGCAAAAGCTACAAGCATTTCAAAGCGCTGAACGGTCTGACGATGAATGTGCCGAAGGGTTCGATTTACGGCTTTGTCGGCAGGAACGGCGCCGGAAAGACCACGCTGATCCGCCTGATCTGCGGACTTCAGTTTCCGTCGGACGGTACATTTGAGCTGTACGGCATTTCAAACGGCAGCCCGGACATTCTCAGCGCCCGCCGCCGGATGGGAGCCGTCGTTGAAACGCCGTCGCTGTTTCCTGAGATGACCGCAGAGGAAAACCTGAAGCAGCAGTACCGCCTGCTGGGGCTGCCGAGCTTTGAGGGCATCCCGGAGCTGCTCAGACTGGTCGGGCTGGAGAACACCGGCAAAAAGACGGCGAAAAACTTCTCGCTCGGAATGCGGCAGCGCCTCGGAATTGCGATCGCACTGTGCGGAAGCCCCGATTTTCTCATGCTTGACGAGCCGATCAACGGACTGGATCCGCAGGGCATCATCGAAATGCGCGAGCTGATTCTGAAGCTGAACCGCGAGCGGAATATCACGGTCCTGATTTCCTCGCACATTCTGGATGAGCTGGCAAAGCTTGCGACGCATTACGGCTTTGTCGATGCCGGGCGCATTGTCCGTGAGATGAGTGCAGAGGAGCTCGATGCCGCCTGCCGCAAATGCCTGCGCGTGACGGTGACGGACACCGCAGCGCTGGCGCGGGTACTGGACGCAGCGGGGACGGAATACAAGATCATTGACAGCACCGCGGCGGACATCTTTGCAAAGCCGAATATCTCAAAGCTGGCGTTTGCGCTGGCGGAGGAACACTGCGAGATCCTCTCCTGTACGGAGCATGATGAAAGTCTCGAAGGATTCTTTGTTTCTCTGGTAGGAGGTGGCAGCAATGAGTAAGCTTCTCTGTGCAGATTTTGCAAAGCTGTTCCGGTCAAGAATATTCCGGTTCATACTGGTGTTCACTGCCGCAATGGGTGTCCTCTTTAATGTGACGAACGCCGCGGCATCGGATCAAAAGGTGCTGGCAGGCACTGTGGAAGCGGGCGCGCTGTATCTGCTCCCGATGCTGCTGGCGGCAGTGCTCGGTCTGAATGTCGTTTCGGAATTTGCGAGCGGAGCGATCCGGAACAAGATGATTGTCGGGCACAGCCGGAAGGCGATCTGCTTCTCGTGGCTGACGGTGTTTTTCGCGGTGCTGCTGATGATGTTTGCACTGTATATGGGCATATCCTTTTTCTCCGGCTGGCTGATGGGCTTTGACATGACCGGCATTGAGGCGGGAAAGCTCGCGGCGAATTTCGGGGTGATGCTCTGCTCGCTGCTGACGAATATGATCTTTTGTCTGCTGGTCTGCGTGGTGTTTGCAGATTACCGCGGCCTTGCAATCCTGTATGTGATGATGGAATTTCCTCTGGTCGGTTTCTCGCTTCTTTCGATGGCGTATCCGGAGAGCCGTGTGCTGAAATTCATCTTCCGGTTCTTCACCGGCGGCCTGATGACCGAGCATCTGCAAATCTCGATTCTGACATGGCCGGACAAGGGATGGCTGACCGTTGTCTGCACACTGTCTTTCGGTGCAGTGATGCTGCTTCTGCTGCTGCATCATTTCTCTGCGAAGGATCTGAAATAAGCGGCTGACCGTGCAGAGATTCCGAATTCCCGTAAGAAAGCGAGGCTGTGAAATGGTTTATGTACTGCTTGCGCTGTCGGTGCCGGCGGCTGTCATACTGGCGGTCAGACTGTGTCTGCTGAAAAAGACGGCACGGGAAATCACATCCGCGCTCCCGCAGAAGTTGGAGCAGGAAACAAATACGCTGATCGGGATTTCGAGCCGTGACCGCGATATGCGCGCCCTGACGGAGTGCATCAATCAACAGCTTCGTGTTCTGCGCGAGGAACGGCTGCTGTACCGGCAGGGGAATGCGGAGCTGAAAAACGCGGTCACGAATCTCTCGCACGATCTTCGCACGCCGCTGACGGCGATCTGCGGGTATCTGGACATGATGCAGAAATCAGACGATCCCGAAAAGACGGCGCGGTACCTTTCCGTCATCCGGGAGCGCACCGAGCTGATGAAGCAGCTCACCGAGGAGCTGTTCCGGTATTCGGTGATTCTCTCGGACGAGCGCAGCACGGAGACCGAAACGGTCTGTGTCAATCAGCTGCTTGCAGAGAGCATCGGCAGCTTCTACCCGGCTCTGACCGGGCGGGGCATCACGCCGGAGATTTCGATTCCGGAGCAGCGGGTGCTGCGGCAGGTCAACCGTGCGGAGCTGTCGCGGGTATTTACGAATCTGCTGAGCAATGCGGTAAAATACAGCAGCGGGGATCTCCGCATCACAATGACGGAAGACGGGGAGATCACCTTTTCCAATACGGCAAAGGAGCTGACCGCCGTGCAGGTGGAGCAGCTCTTTGACCGTTTTTATACGGTGGAAGCGGCACGGTATTCCACCGGGCTCGGCCTTTCGATTGCGCGGACGCTGGCCGAGCGGATGGGCGGAACGATCACGGCAGCGCTGCACGGTCAGGAGCTGACGATCCGGTTCCGTCTGCCGGAACCGCGTCCGGATACAGCCTGAATGCAGCACCTTCATATCGGTAAGAAAGCCGCCCTGTGAAAAACAGGGCGGCTTTTGTGCGGTATGGTGCGTACAGCTCAGCTGACAGTCAGGGTTGCGGCAGCCGAGGTATCCGTCGTGCCGTTGACAGAGCTGACGATGCAGCGATACTGATAACCGCTGCGGTATGCGGCAGCCTGAACCTTCAGTGTCGCGGTTGCAGCACTTTCGAGGGTGGAGTTTTTCCAGCCGGAGCCGGTGTTGACCTGCCACTGATAAGACAGCGTCACGCCGGTTGCGGTGACGGTGAACTGAGCAGTCTCACCGGCTGCCGCAGTGACATTCTTCGGCTGTGCAGTGACGGTTGCCTTCACCTTGAGGACGGCAGCATTTGTCGGGACGGCATCGGCAGTGCCGGCCGTGACGAGGCAGCGGTACTTCTGACCGTCGCGTGCCGCGATGACCGGAACGCTCAGGGTTGCGGTCTTTGCGCCGTTCTGGGAGGAGTTCTTCCAGCCGGAGCCGTTGTCATACTGCCACTGGTATTTCAGATCATTGCCGGTTGCGGTGACTGTGAACTGCGCCGTTGCGCCGACAGCAGCAGAGACATTTTTCGGCTGTGCGGTGATGACTGCAGCAGCAGCCTTCGTGGTCAGAATGACCGCGGAGGAGGTTGTGGAAGCGCCGCTTGCTGCCTTGACGATGCAGCGGTATTTCTGACCGTTGCGGGCAGCGGTGGCTTCAATGCTGAGGGTTGCGGTCTTTGCGCCGGAAGCGGAAGAATTCTTCCAGCCGGAGCCGTTGTTGTACTGCCACTGATAGGACGGTGTCTTGGCGTCGGTGGCAACGGTGAATTTCGCGGTTGTGCCGATGACGGCCGTGACGCTCCTGGGCTGGGTTGTGATCGTGGGCTTGACCTTGAGAGTGACCGCCGTGGAAATTGCAGGTTCGCTGTTTCCGTCGTGGATGACGCAGCGGTACTTCTGTCCGTCGCGGGCAGCAGTTGCCTCAATGCGCATCTCTGTGGTCTGTGCGCCGGCCGCGGAGGAATTCTTCCAGCCGGAGCCGTTATTGAACTGCCACTGATATCTGAGATCGGAGCCGGAGGCTGCCACGGTAAAGGCAACAGTTTCGCCGGCATTTGCGGTGATGCCTGCGGGCTGCTTCGTGATGACCGGTGCCGGGATAATCAGTGCCTCAAAGTTGAAGCCGTAGTTCTCGGCGTATGCCTGTGCGGTGGAGCCGGCATAGCCGTGAACGGTCAGATTATCGTTGCATCCGAGTGTTTTCGCGCTGTCAAAGATATCGCAGTTCTTATTCGGAATGTAGATATCCGTCAGCCGGTAGCAGTACGGGAAGGTGTTTTCGCCGATGCTTGCACAGGATTCGGGCAGATAGACCGTTTTGACCTTGGAGCTGCCGCCCAGGCCGTCGATTTCCGTAATGCCCTCGCCGATAATCAGGACATTCGCTGCGTCCTCTGCACTGGAGAAGGCGGCGCTCATCGGCTGTGTGCCGAACGAGGTCACAGTGCCGGGAATGACGAGCTTGGTGAGGCTGTCGGTATACATAAAGGCGTAAGTGCCGATGGTTTCGAGCCCATCCGGCAGAATGATCTCTGTCAGACCGACATTGTTGAAGGAGTTGTTGCCGATGCGCTTGAGCGTGGACGGGAGCGTGATGCTCTTGAGATTTCTCATGCTCTCAAAAGCGGTGTTGCCGACCGAGGTGATGCCCTCCGTCAGGATGATGTTTTCGATCTCGCTTTTGAAATCATTCCACGGCGCATGGGCGGAGTTTGCGAAATCGGTCATCTCGCCGGAGCCGGTGATTGTCAGTGTTTTGGAGTCCTCATCATAGGTATAAACCATGTTGTCGCCGCAGAACGCGCCGTCCATCGACTGGAATTTGTAATTGAAGCTTGTGGCATAATCGTGCGCGCCGGAGTTGTACTGGCCGAAGATCGTGCCGGTGAAGAAGATGTGCGTGGACGAGTTGGATATCGAGTTGCAGATCGCTGTTTCGGCGTCATAAATCTGGGTTTCCGCACCGAGGAAGGTGACGCTTTCCAGCGCGGCGCACTTTGCAAAGGCATAGTCATCAATCTGCTGAACGGAAGCCGGCACCGTCACGCTTTTGAGATTGCTGAAGTTATAGAACGCATAGCTCGTGATGTGGGTGATGCCTTCCGGCAGAACCAGATTCTTGACTTCGGATGCAATCGAATACCACGGTGTGTTCCAGTAATTCTCAAAAGTGAACAGCTCGCCGAAGCCCTTGAGTGTCAGGGTTTTGCTCCAGCTCCTATCATCGTAGCTCCACCGGATGAATTCGCCGCAGTATTCGGTGTCAAGCTGCCTGAACGAGAAATAGTATATGTGGGATTTGTAAAAGGTCTTTGTTGCCGAGATGTAGTTCGCGTGCAGCGTGACGCTTTTGCCCTCCATGCCGCCGAGCGAGGTTTCCGAACCTTCGGTTACGCAGTCCGGATTCAGCACATAGACATCCGTCAGGGCGGAGCATCCTTCGAAGACAGAGCGGCCGATCATGCAGACACATTTCGGGAGCGTGACCTGCTTCAATGCGGTGCATCCCATGAATGAACCGTACTGAATATATTCCAGATTTTCAGAGATATGCAGGTTTGTGAGGTTTTTGCAGTCAGACGCAATGTTTGAGTCCATGTATGTGACGCTGTCGGGAATATAGAGCGAACGGAAATCGTTGCCTGCGAGTGCATATTCGTAGATTGTAGTCAGCGTAGAGGGCAGTTCAATATAACGGATATGCGCATTCTGGAAGGCTCTGTCGCCGATTACGGTGATGCCCTCCTCAATCACGACAGAGCGGATTTTTCCGGCCTCTGCATAGGGCGCCCACGGTGTATCGCCTGCGCTCATGTAACTGTCAATCCAGCCGGTGCCGGAAATGGTCAGCTCCTGCAGGGCAGCGTCATATGCCCAGTTCGCAAAGGAGCCGCAGTGACCGGAGGTCGGTGTCGGCGGTATAATCGGAAGTGTCTCAAAAGTGCGGTCGTATTTCGCAGCGTAGGATTCTGCCAGGGAGTCCTCGTATCCGATGATCTTGCCGTCGTAGTAGAAATAAGTTGTATTCTGATTGTAGATCGTTTTCTTTTCGTCATAGATCGCGGTTTCGGTGCCGAGGAATGTGACAGACTCCAGCCGCAGGCAGTCACCAAGTGCTTGCTGGCCGACGGATGTGACGGAAGCAGGGATCGTGATCTCGGTCAGATTATCGCAGTTATAGAACGCAGCATCTGAGATAGTTTTGGTTCCTTCGTTCAGTATGACCGTATTCAGATTCTGGCAGTACCTGAAAGCGCGAGCGCTGACTTCTTGGACTGAACCCGGAATCGTAATCGAGGCAAGGGTTTCGCATCCGGAGAAGGCGTATTGTCCGATTGCATTCAGACCGTCTTCCAGTGTGACATTCTGCAGCTTCGGGCATTCATAAAAGGCATAAGCTCCAAAGCTGGTGACCGATGCCGGAACGGAAACCGTTTCCAGCAGAGCACATTCCCTGAACGCTTCATCACCGAGCGTTTTCAGTCCGTTTACCAGCGTGACCTCGGTCAGGGAATTGCAGTTTTTAAAAGCATATTTCCCGATGTTTGTTAAATAGCGGTTGGTTGTCAGTGTGGTCAGACCGGAACCCCGGAATGCTTCCTGTTCGATCGCCTCAACACTTTCCGGCAGAGTGATGCCGGTCAGGACGGTGCAGGAATAAAAGCAGTTGCTTCCGATTTTAGACAGATTCACCGGCAGCTTGACCGTTTTGAGTTTGGAGCAGATATAGAAACAGCAGGACGGAAGCGTGGTGAGCCTGCTACAGCCGGAAAGGTCGATAGAGGTCAGGTTTTCGCAGCGGCAGAAGCACTGCGTGCAGAGTTCCCTGACTGACGAAGGGACTGTCACGGAGGTCAGATTTTTACAGCTTTCAAATGAACCGAGGCCGGTGTTGGATTGAATCTGTTCAACGCCGGAGCTGATTACAACCTGTTTGATTTCGTTTTTGACCGGATAGGTTGGAGTGGTGACATCCTCGTCACTCCATGATGTCAAGAGATAGCCGGTATAGTCTCCTTTGACAGTCAGCTTGCCGGTGCTGCTGTCAAATGTCCATGAGCCATACTTATAATTACCGCTGGCGGGTGTTTTGGCGGTTGCAGCATTCGCCGTAACTGGCACAGAGAACAGCTCTGCAATGCCGTCGTTCATCGGCACCGCACAGAGCGCGGTTGCGCCTGCGAGCACAAGGCTCAGCAGCCGTTTTATGAGTCGCTTCATAGAATACCTCCCGTTTTTTCAAAGTGTGGATACGCGGTGTATATTTTTATCCGCTTTTTACGGATAATACCATTATATCACCATTCATTTTCGGTGTCAAGTGCATTGACGGATATATAAAACAGAATACCGCAGGCAGCCGATATTTCGCCGCACAAAAAAAGGGGGGACACCCTCTGACGACAGGGTGTCCCCGTTTGTTTACGGCAAAAACTTGCCCGATGCAAGGTACAGCACATACCAGTCATGATGCGAGAGCGTCACATCACAGGCCGCGCAGACATCGCGGATATGTGCCGGATTCATTGTGCCGGTGACGGCCTGCATTTTGGCGGGGTGCCGCAGAATCCAGGCGACGGCAACCGCAGCCCGGGAAGCATTTTCCCGCTCTGCGATGTCACCGAGCGCCTTGTTCAGCTCCGGAAAATCGGGATGGTCGATGAACGAGCCGCCGAACATTCCGTATTGCAGCGGCGACCAGGCCTGCACCGTGATGTCGTGCAGGCGGCAGTAGTCGAGTGCGCTGCCGTCTCTGCTGACGGAACGCTCCGTCGTCCTGTTGTTCATATACAGCGCCTGATCTATGAGCTGGGACTGCTCCAGCGAAAGCTGCACCTGATTGATGACAAGCGGCTGTCTGACATATTTTTTCAGCAGCTCGATCTGCATCGGCATGAGGTTGCTGACGCCGAACCAGCGTACCTTTCCGGCCTGTTCGAGCAGGTCAAAGGCCTCCGCGACCTCCTCCGGATCAAAGAGCAGATCGGGGCGGTGCAGGAGCAGCGTGTCCAGGTAGTCGGTTCCCAGCCGGCGGAGACTGTCATCGACGCTGGAAAGGATATTTTCCTTTGTCCAGTCAAATTCCTGCCGTTCCGGGCAGATGCCGCATTTGCTCTGAATGAAAATATCCTCCCGTTTCAGGCCGGTCAGCGGGAACGCCTCGCGGAATCTTGTTTCTGCCGCACCGTTTTCGCCGTAGCAGGTGGCGTGGTCAAAGAAGTTGATGCCGCAGTCATATGCCGTGCGGATCACGGCAGCCGCATCCTCTCTGGAAAGGGCAGGCATTCTCATGCACCCCTGAATGATTGCGGACGCATTCTGAGGCCCGTTTGCAATACAGATTGTTTTCATGCCGGCACCGTACCCTTATTCCGCCCAGTAGACATAGTGTTCCTTGCGCGGCGCAGCCGGCACCGGATCGCCGGCAGGGTAGCCGAGGATGCAGTGCCCGATGCCCTCGTAATCGCCCTCGATGCCGAGCTCTTTCAGCAGGGCTTTGCCTTCTTCGGCTTCAAATTCTTCCTTTGCGCGGTGAATCCAGCAGCTTGCGAGGCCGAGCGCGTGTGCGGCGTTCAGCAGATTGCCCATGACCAGACTGCCGTCATAGAGGTAGGTCGGCTTGGACCTGTCCGCCAGCACGATCAGAACGACCGGCGCGCCGTAGAACGGATCCATGTCTCCGCCGATGACCTTTGCGTTCCATGCAGAGATGCGGTCCCGCAGATCCTTGTTCGTGACAGCGAGGATGACCGGCGTCTGCCAGTTCATGGCAGTGGGTGCAAAGGTGCCCGCCTCGATGACCTTTTCGAGGAGCTCCTTCGGGATCGGATCCGCCTTAAACTGACGGACGCTTCTTCTTGTGACCAGATTTTCAAATGCTTCCATGATGATTCCTCCTTAAAAAATATCGCAGTAAATTTGTTCAGGCGTCAGATGATTGGCTTTCAGTACATCCCCGACCTGATATCTGTCCAGAAACTCCTTCTTGAGACCGTAGCTATAGACCTTCATTGCAGAGGGACCGTAAAAGCGGGCGATTTTCTCGCCGAATCCGCCGTTCAGGATGCCGTCCTCCAGCGTAATGACGACGGAGTGCCTTGCCTTGAGCTGTTCGAGCAGCCGGTCGTCCGTTCCGGTGATATAGCGCGGATTGACGAGCGTCGGCGCGGTGCCGGTTTTCTCTGTGATGTATGCGGCCAGTGCTTCTCCGAGCTGATAGAAGTCGCCGAGCGCCAGAATCGCGGTGTTTTCGCCCTGCTGTGTGACTTCATAGCGGTTGAGGCCGCTGTAATCCGTATCAAACCGCCGGCTTGAATGCACCACGCCGTTGCAGGGCATCCGGACGGCCACGGGAAACTGATTCTGTTCGATGCTCCAGTCCAGCATGGCGAAGTATTCCTCACAGCAGGTCGGCGCAAGGTAGACCAGATTCGGAATATTGGACATCATCGCAATGTCGAAGATGCCCAGATGCGTGATATCGTGCATCCCGTAGACGGAAGCGGTGTTGACCAGCAGCGTCGCGGGGCTGCGGTTGATGCAGAGATCCTGTGAAATCTGGTCATATGTCCGCTGGAAGAAGCTCGAATGCGTTGCAAATACGGGCTTGCCGCCGTTCCGCGCAATGCCGGAGGCCATTGCAACCGCGTGCTCCTCTGCGATGCCGACATCCACGAACTGCCGTCCGGCCTCACGCCGTTTTTCCTCTGTAAAGCCGATGCAGACCGGAACCGCCGCCGCCAGAGCGACAACCCGCGGATCAGCCTTCATTTTTTTCAGCAGGTACTCACAGGTCAGGCTGCCGTAGCTTTCGCCGCCGCCCGGAATCAGTTCTTTTCCCGTTTCCGGATCAAACGGCATATGCCAGTGCCAGTTCTCCCGGTCGGTTTCCGCGGGCGCATAGCCAGAGCCCTTTTTCGTGCAGATATGCACGACGGTCGGACGGTCGGTATCCCGGACGGCCCGGAATGCCGCAATCAGCGCCGGAATGTCATTTCCGTCCGCCAAAAAGCGGTAGTCCAGCCCCATGGCGCGGAAGAGGTTGCAGGGCGCTTTGCCGTTTGTCTCCCGCAGCGTTCTGAGATTCTGATACAGTCCGCCGTGGTTTTCGGCAATGGACATATCGTTGTCATTGACGACAATGATGAGGTTCCCGCCGAGCTCCGCCGCAAAATCGAGACCCTCCAGTGCTTCGCCGCCGCTCAGCGAGCCGTCCCCGATCACGGCGATGACATTGCCTGTTTCGCCCTTCAGGTCACGGGCCTTTGCAAGCCCGCAGGCAAGGCTGACCGATGTGGAGGTGTGTCCGACATTGAAAAAGTCATGCGGGCTTTCGTCCGGATTCGTATATCCGGACACATCGTCAAAATGCGCATCGCAGAAAAAGGCTTCCTTCCGTCCGGTGAGGATTTTGTGGACATAGCACTGATGCGACACATCAAAGACGAACTTGTCCTTTGGTGAATCAAAGACATAGTGCAGAGCGACGGTCGCCTCGACAATGCCGAAGTTCGGCCCGAAATGCCCGCCTTTTTTTGAGAGCCGGTTCATCAGCCCGCTGCGGATCTCCGCAGCAAGCGTTAAAAGCTGATCTGTGTCCAGCGTCTTGATGTCAGAAGGGGAATGGATCGAATCAATCAGCATGGCTTACTCCTCCTGCTTCGGACTGCTGCAGTTGCAGCAGCCGTCATCTCCGTCCCAGTCCAGTCTGCCGGTGCGGACGGCTTTTTCATACACTCTGATTTTGTACTCCATTTTCCGGAGGGCGTCGTCGCATTTCTGCCGTTCCGCGAGAATGCGTTCTCTTGCCTTTCTGAGAAGCGCACAGCGCTCTGCAATAGTGCCGTCGCCCTCTTTGTAGAGCCGGACATATTCGATCAGCAGCTCGATCGGCATTCCGGCGCTCCGGAAGCAGGCAGCGGTTTCAACCCAGCCGAGATCCTCTTCCGTATAATCCCGGATGCCGCCCGGTGTGCGGTGAACCTCCGGAATCACACCGACGCGCTCATAGTAACGGAGTGTGTCCGGACTGATGCCGAACCGGCTGCAAACCTCTTTGATTGTCACGGGTGTTCACCTCCCGAAAAAAACTGACAATATTATCATACTACATGGAGTTCACTCTAAGTCAAGGGTTCTGCGGCTTTTTTGTAGAACACCACAAAAATCAGCCGTTCTCTTTGGACAAAATGACGGCACAAACGGTGACCGGCCGCAGCAAAAGCGTCCGGATTCCGGGTGCGCCGTTCATTGTTTCGTGTTTGGTTGCGCCGGCACCGTTTTTTCATTACAGCATAACCGCTCCGAAAATACAACGGAATAAAAAACCTGTGATTCAGCGCGTTCTGCCGGAACATTTTTTGCCCCGTACCCTTGACATTTCGGCTCTGCTGTGGTATACTGATTAGCGGTGTGCTTCGCATACCCGACAGTTCGTTTGCGCCATCCTGTCGGAAAACAAAACCAGGGCAGACAAAAGCAGTATATCCGGATACTCCTGTCTGCACGCGGACGGGAGTATCTTTTTTGCATGGAGGAATGAGAATGTATCGGCTGAAAACCTCTGCCGCCTTTGACAGCGCGCATTTTCTCAGCGGTTACAGTGGAAAATGCGCCAATCTGCACGGCCATCACTGGGTGATCGAGGCCGAGGCCGGGCAGGAATCTTTACAGTCAGACGGTCAGCAGCGCGGTATGGTCATCGACTTTTCCGACCTGAAAAAAGCCGTGCGCGCCCTTGCAGATGCCTATGACCACGCACTGATTTACGAGACCGGCTCCCTGAAGGCCACAACACTTGCCGCACTGCGGGACGAGCAGTTCCGTATGATTGAAGTGCCGTACCGTCCGACGGCGGAGAATTTTGCAAAGGCCTTTTTTGAAGCGCTTGCCGCAGCGGGGCTGCCGGTTCTGCGCGTGACGGTTTATGAAACGCCGGACAACTGTGCGGCATACGAGGTGTGATATGGAAAGAACCTATCGGCTCGCGGAGCATTTCATCAGCATCAACGGCGAGGGACAGCGCGCCGGAGAGCTGGCGCTGTTTCTGCGGTTTGCGGGCTGCAATCTGCGATGCGACTGGTGTGATACGGCATGGGCCTGCGGCACGGATGCCCCGTATGAAGCGGTCACCGCGGCGCAGCTTTTGCAGATCGCGGCAGATGCCGCAGAAGCCGGCGTGCGGAATGTCACGCTGACCGGCGGAGAACCGCTGCTGCAGCCGGACATCGCCGGCCTGATGCGGCAGCTTTCGGGTATGGGGCTGCGGGTGGAGGCTGAGACAAACGGTGCGGTTCCGCTGGCGGCATTTCAGGGCTGCGGCGCCGTCTTTACGATGGACTATAAGCTCCCGTCCAGCGGCATGGAACGGTTTATGCATACAGAAAATTTTGCGCTGCTGCAGGCACAGGATACCGTGAAATTCGTCTGCGGCTCACGCGGGGATGTATTCCGCGCAAAGGAGATCGCCGCACAGTTCAGACCGCAGTGTCCGCTGTATCTGAGTCCCGTGTTCGGCCGGATTGATCCCGCCGAGATCGTGGACATCATGAAGGAGCAGCGGATGGGGGAGTTCCGTCTGCAATTACAGCTGCACAAATTCATCTGGGATCCGCTTGCAAGAGGCGTCTGAGCACGCCGGCACACCGCGGGTACAGATTCAGATATGAGAGGAATGAGCGTGATGATTGACCGGAAAGCGATTGAAGAGCACATCCGCGGCATCCTGACGGCGCTCGGCGAGGATCCTGACAGAGAGGGCCTGATCGAGACGCCTGCGCGGGTGGCACGGATGTATGAGGAAATTTTTGCGGGCATCGGATATACAAATCATGAAATCGCCGGAATGTTCGGCAAGACCTTTGAGGCACCGCAGAATGCGGGACCTGTCGTGGTGCGGGACATTGAGGTGTTCTCCTGCTGTGAGCACCACATGGCGCTGATGTACGATATGTCCGTTCATGTGGCCTATGTGCCGCGGGGCAAGGTCATCGGCCTTTCCAAGATCGCCCGCATCTGCGATATGGCCGCCAAGCGCCTGCAATTACAGGAGCGTCTGGGCGCAGACATCGCAGAGATAATGACGGAGGCGACCGGTTCGCCGGATGTCGGCGTGGTGATTGCCGGTACGCACAGCTGCATGACGGCGCGGGGCATCCGCAATGCCTCTGCGAGAACCGTCACGCAGACCTTCTGCGGCAGGTTCCGGGAGGACTGGAATCTGCAAAGACTGATTACGGAGGGCGTCAAATGAAAGCACTGGTCTTATTCAGCGGCGGGCTGGACAGCACGACCTGTCTGGCACTGGCCGTTTCACGGTACGGCGCGGATGAGGTGCTTGCGCTGTCGGTGTCCTACGGTCAGAAGCACACAAAGGAAATCGAGGCAGCAAAGGCTGTTGCGGCGTATTACGGTGTCCGGCTGCAAACGCTGGATCTGGCCGCGATTTTCGCCGGCTCGGACTGTGCGCTGCTCAAGGGCAGCAGCCGGGAGATTCCGAAGGAGAGCTATGCGGAGCAGCTCAGCGAGACGGACGGCAAGCCGGTCTCGACCTATGTGCCGTTCCGGAACGGACTGTTTCTGTCGTCTGCCGCGAGCATTGCACTGTCAAACGGCTGCGGCGTCATTTATTACGGTGCGCACGCGGACGACGCCGCCGGCAATGCCTATCCGGACTGCAGTCAGGAATTCAATGACGCAATCAATCAGGCCGTTTTCCTCGGCAGCGGAAAACAGCTTCGGGTTGAGGCGCCGTTTGTCGGAAAGACGAAGGCGGATGTTGTCGCGGAGGGACTGCGGCTTCATGCGCCCTATTATCTGACATGGAGCTGCTATGAGGGCGGCGCACGCCCCTGCGGACGCTGCGGAACCTGCCGGGACCGTGCAGCGGCCTTTGCCGCAAACGGCATTGAGGATCCGGCACTGAAAGGAGCATGAAGATGAGCGAACGGAACAAAGAGCAGGAGGGCATGACGCTCCTCGGCAACCGGCACACCCGGTATCCCTCGGACTATGATCCGTCGGTGCTGGAAACCTTTGAAAACAAGCATCCGGACAGGGAGTATTTCGTCAAGTTCAACTGTCCGGAGTTTACGAGTCTCTGCCCGATTACCGGCCAGCCGGATTTTGCGACGATTTATATTTCCTATGTCCCGCGGATCCGCATGGTCGAGAGCAAATCGCTGAAGCTGTATCTGTTCAGCTTCCGCAACCACGGCGATTTTCACGAGGACTGCGTAAACATCATCATGAACGATCTCATCCGGCTGATGGAGCCGGCTTATATCGAGGTCTGGGGAAAATTCCTGCCCCGCGGCGGCATCTCCATTGATCCGTACTGCAATTACGGAATGCCGGGGACGAAGTGGGAGCAGGTTGCGTGGGAGCGGCTGACGCATCACGACCTGTATCCGGAGCCGGTCGATAACCGGTAAGCTTCGCGGTCAAGCCCGGCTCAGGCAGCGGTTCCGGGCATTGATTTTTTGAACGGTATATGTTATAATAAAACAGGAATACCGGTCTGTGACCGGAAAAATGACAGAAAGGATGAATCTCTATGAAAAAAATGTTCGCCGGCTTTGCAGCGGTCTGTCTGTCCGCGCTGATGCTGACTGCCTGCGGCGGTGCGCCTGCCAACACGGTGCATTCCGTGGACGATCTCAAGGGGAAGACCATCGGCGTGCAGCTCGGTACGACCGGTGACACGCTCGCAGAGGATGTCGAAAACGCCAAGGTCGAAAAGTACAACAAGTATTCCGATGCGGTGCAGGCATTAAAGCAGGGCAAGATTGATGCGATCATCATTGACAGCGACACCGCATCCGTGTTTCTCAAAAACAATTCCGACATTCAGCAGCTCTCTGAGGGCTTTGCGGATGAGGAATACGCCATTGCGATCCGGAAGGACAATACCGCGCTCTGCGACGAGATCAACAGTGCTTTGAAGACGCTCGGCGAGAACGGTACTTTAAAGCAGATCAAGGACAACTACGACAGCGAGGAAGCCGGTACCAAGGCCTACACCTCTCCGGACGGCACAGACCGCAGCAAGGGGCGGATTGTCATGGCCACCAATGCAGAATTCCCGCCGTATGAATTCAAGAAGGGAAGCGAGATTGTCGGCTTTGATGTCGATATGATGACCGCTGTCTGCGATACACTCGGCTATGAGCTCCGGATCGAGGATATGGCGTTTGATTCAATCATTCCGGCAGTGCAGTCCGGAAAGGCAGATGTCGGCGTCGCAGGAATGTCCGTGACACCCGGACGCGAGAAGAATGTGCTTTTCTCCGACACCTATACGACGACGCATCTGGTTGTACTGGTGCGCAAGGACTGAACGGCTGAGGCTGCTCGCTGACGAAAGGAGTGTTTCGTATGGGCTTCCTTGAGAGCTTCCGACAGAATTTCATCGAGGAAAACCGCTGGCAATATCTGACAGACGGCCTGAAGACCACGCTGATTATCACATTTTTCGCCGTAATCATCGGAATGCTGCTGGGCTTTCTGGTTGCGATCATCCGCTCGACGCATCTTCGGACCGGCAAACTGCTGATTCCCGATCTGATCTGCCGGCTATATCTGACGGTCATCCGCGGCACACCGGTTGTGGTGCAGCTGCTGATTATTTATTTTGTCATCTTCGCAAGCGTGCCGATCTCCAAGACCTTTGTCGCCGTCATCGCATTCGGCATCAATTCGGGTGCGTATGTCGCCGAGATCGTGCGCGGCGGCATCATGGCGGTGGACATCGGACAGCTGGAAGCCGGACGCAGTCTCGGTCTCAATTACCGGCAGACGATGATTTCCGTGATTATGCCGCAGGCGCTCAAGACGGTGCTGCCGGCACTGGCAAACGAAGCGATTGTCCTGCTGAAGGAAACCTCCGTTGCGGGCTATATCGCAATCGCCGATCTGACCAAGGGCGGCGATATCATCCGCTCGCAGACTTTTTCGGCATTCATGCCGCTCATTGCGGTCGCCGTCATCTATCTGGTCATGGTCGTTCTGCTGACAAAGCTTGTAAATCTGCTCGAAAGGAGGCTGGCATCCAATGATCACCGTTAAGGATCTGACGATGCGCTTCGGAGATGTGACTGTTCTGAACGGCATTTCCGAGCAGATTGAAAAGGGAGAGAAGGTCGTCATCATCGGGCCGTCCGGCTCCGGCAAGAGCACCTTTCTGCGCTGCCTGAACCTCACCGAGAAACCGACAGCCGGCAGCATTGTCTTTGACGGACAGGAGCTGACCGGGCTGCACGACCGCGAGCTCAATCTCATTCGCCGCAGAATGGGCATGGTGTTTCAGCATTTCAATCTGTTCCCGCATCTTACCATCCGGCGAAATATCACGCTGGCGCCCGTCAAGCTCGGCATTCTGACGAAGGAGCAGGCAGACGACCGGGCATCGGAGCTGCTGAAGCGGGTTGGCCTGGCGGACAAGGCGGACGCTTATCCGGCCCAGCTTTCCGGCGGACAGAAGCAGCGCATTGCGATTGCGCGGTCGCTGGCGATGAATCCGGAGGTTATGCTGTTCGATGAACCGACCTCTGCGCTCGATCCGGAAATGGTCGGCGAGGTGCTGGAGCTGATGAAGCAGCTTGCAGAGGACGGCATGACCATGGTTGTTGTCACGCATGAAATGGGCTTTGCACGCGAGGTTGCGTCGCGGATCCTGTTCATGGCGGACGGCAAAATCATGGAGCAGAACAGTCCCGCAGAATTCTTTTCCAATCCAAAGAGCCCGCGTCTGAAAGATTTTCTTTCAAAGGTGCTCTGAGCAGTACAGCATATATACCGGCTTACTTTTGTGAGCCGGTATTTTTATGCCTGTTTGTCGTTGAGCCGTGCTTTGCTGCTTTCCCTCCGTTCTGCTCTGCGTGTGCAGCGCATCTTGCCTTGCTCAGAATGCAACTTACTTTCATAAAAACACAACTTACCCTGCTTATCACGCATCTTACTTTGAAACGGTTGACAAGGAACACAACATCGTTATATAATTATGAACAGAATATCAACAGAATGCGTCCGGCACCAGGACCGGATGCGTGATGTCTGCAACGGAGACACAGCAATTCTATCATTCCGAAACCAGGCTGCATTCCGCGCGGAGGAGGCAGCTCGGTATATTAAACAACTTTTTAAGGAGGATTTTCACATGAAACACAGCAAACTCATCACATGGCTCGCATCAGCAACTCTCGGTGTCTGCGCAGCCGCATTTGCACCCTGCCTGACCGCGGAAGCGGCGACGGGCTCCTGCACGATCAACGGCATCACCTATTCCTATGACACGACAGCACAGACCGCAAAAGTCACAAACTGCGCCTCATCCCTCACATCCGTCACCATTCCCGGCACGATCAACCCGTCGTCGTCGAATTCGCAGCTGCCGAATGTGCAGTTGACGGTCACGGAGATTGAAGATTTCGGCCTCTGGAACGGATTCGGGAACAAGCACTATACATCCGTGTCACTTCCCTCCACGCTCCAGCGCATCGGCTTTTACGCCTTTGCATTTACGGATCTGAAGAGCGTCACTCTGCCTGCCAATGTAACCTATGTTGAGCAGAGCGCCTTCAGAGAATGTGAAGCGCTGAAAACCGTGAAGATTACCGGCCCGACCGAGCTGAGCGCGAATGTATTTGCAGAATGCCCGGAACTGACGAATGTGCAGGTTTCCGCGAATTCCTTTACGAGCAGATACTTTGAAGCCTTTGTGGACTGCCCGAAGCTGACCAAGGTCAACGGCAAAACGGTTCTTTCGTATCAGAACATCAACGGTCTGCAGTACCCGGTTCTGAATTCTTCCGTTTCGACTGCAATTCTCAATCATTTTTCCAGAAGCGTCAATGTCAAGTTCGTCAATGATTACTGCACTGCACTTTGCGATTATATTGTCGCAACAGAAACCGATCCGTGGATGAACGACGGTCTGAAGGCGCGTCAGCTCCACGACTGGCTCGTCCGCCACTGCCAGTATGAAGACTGCAACGGCTCTGAGCGGCTGGACGACAGCGAAAACCAGGTTGCATCTTCCGTGTTCCTCAGCTATGCGCTGAATGTCCGCGGACAGGGCATCGGTGAAACAGTCTGTGCAGGCTATACCAAGGCATACACCATGCTGCTTTCCGCTGCGAACATCGAGTCCTATCCGCTTCAGACGACCAATGCGGGCAATGTCGGTCACGCATGGAATCTGGTCAAGATCGGCGGCAAGTACTATGAAACGGATGTGACCTGGGACGACCACACAAACGGCACCCTCTACGGAACCATGTATACGCGCTTCCTCAAGAGCGATGCAGCGATGCAGACAATCCATAACAGCCAGATTTCCCCGCATTTCGATCCGCCTTCTCTGTGGAATGTCGCAAATGAGCACCCGTACCTCAGTACCTTTACGGGCACGAGCAGTGAGGTCGAGGCCATGATTGCAAGTGCGACCGAGTCCTTCGCAGACAGCAACAACGACGGCATTCTCGACTACGACCTCGATATGGACGGCGTGATGTTCCAGGGCTCTGACTGGCAGGCATTTAACGGCGTGCTGCAGTTCATGTACGGCTACTGCGGCTGGGAATACCTGAACAACAAGCAGCCGGAGTTCCTCTATTATCTCCACCAGCGTCATGAGGGCTTCTGGGATTATGTCAACAACTGCGCACCTGCGAGCCAGACGGTTCACGCAGGTCAGACGGCAACCTTTGCGGTCACAATGTTCGGCGACCAGCTGACTTATCAGTGGAAGTACCGCAACTCCGCAAACGGTCAGTGGATCACGCTGAGCGAGACCGGCAGCACCCTGAGCTTTACGGCGACCGCCGGCATGAACGGACGGCAGTATATCTGCACGGTCACGAACAAAAACGGCAATACGATGACTTCTTACCCGGCGACGCTGACTGTGACTCAGTAAGCGGTACAGGATGTAGAACGCCCGTCAGGAAATGAACAGAACAAAGAATGAAGCAGTATGATTAAACGCCGCATTCTGGGATATGATATCCTAGAGCGCGGCGCTTTTTTGTTTATATACGGAACATCTCTTGCTTTTTCATGATTTCTGCTGTACAATAAAGACATATGCTTCAAATGCTTTAACGGTTGTTTGACCTTCATCGTTCACAGTAAAAACATACTTTGTTCCTTCAAATTGCTGCTCCAATTCAGATAGTGTATATCCGAAATAAACATTCTCTTGGGAATTTCTCTGCATGGCATCTCTCTCCTTCGCCTTGTTGGATGATTCGGTTCTGCCGGTTCGTGCCGACTTTGTTTATTTAAGTAAAAGCGGAGAGCAGGCTCCCGAACTGCGCATGTCTCCACTCATCTCTATTGTAGCATATTTTCACCGGAAACAAAAGAGATTTATACACATTCTACAAAACGGACAAACGAAAAGTAAACAGACGATCATTTAATTGGAAAATCGTTCAGAATTCACATTCGCGATAAGCTTTCTGCAAAGTTTATTCATAAATCTCCGTGCTTGAAAAAAGCTCCCCCGCCTGTGAACCGGCGGGGGAAAGGATCCGGGTCCGGATGACCCTGCGAGAGAATGATACTGTCTGCTGTCAGTGTGTCTTACAGCGACATCTGCTCCCAGTAGGCATAGCCCCAGAGCTTCTTTGCCGCTGCGGTGAGCAGATCGAGCTTTCCCTGCAGATGCGGGAACGCCGCGATCATTTCCTTGGTGTTTTTGTACTTGTAGCCGAGAGAATTGTTTCCCGCGCCGAAATGCCACGGCGTATCGAACAGCGCCTCGATCAGGATCGCGCTGTCCTCCTCCCCGCTGACGATGCCGTAATCACGGACAAAGCAGATCTCATCCGCGCTGATCGACGCTTTCAGCGCCGCGTCCTTGAGGTTCTGATCCGCGTACTCCGTATGCGTGAAATAGTCCTCGTAGTTGCCGGTGCTGTAGGTGAAGTTCTTCGGGTTGTGCGCGTTCCATTTCGCATCGTAGATGTCGATGCCGGCATCCTGCAGGACAAAGTCAGCGCTGTGCCAGAGCTCGTGATGCAGCGTGGTGTTGTAGCCTTCAATCGTGTCGATGCGGACCGCGACATTGTACCAGCCCTCGCTCTGCCATGTGAGGCCGCCTGCCGCGATGCCGCCGCCCTGCATGTTCGTGATATTGATCGGCACGAACACTCTGAGGCCGTTCATGGCCGCGCCGCTGCGGGAGCTGCGGACATACTTTCTGAAAAAGTCCTTCGGATAACGGTTCAGCTGTTTTTCAATAGCGAGCAGTTTGTCGCGGTAGGCGTTCACGCCGTAGCCTTCCTCCTCGCAGGAGGTCAGAATAAAGTTGCTCGGGTAGCCGTCCGTGAAGATCTCATTGCCGATCAGGACATGCACGCCGGTATTCTTCAGGATGCGCTCCGTGATCTCGTGCAGCGGCTCCAGCTCTTTGCCGAGCGCCTTGGTACTGACGGAAGCCTTGCTGAAGTCATAGGGCTTGTCAAAGCTGCGGGTGATGTCGGTCTGTGTCGGGTCGATCAGGAACACGCGCGTTCTCGCGGACGAACCGCTGCCCTCGCTGACCGCCGCCGCCCAGAGACCGTTGTCCTTCAGCATGCAGCACCGCACCGCAAAGGTATTTGCTTTGAGTGCGATCTTATTCTTTGCGCGTTTGCAGGTCTTCGTGTCAAAGAGCGTCAGGGACTTCATGTTCCAGCTGTCCGGATCGACCGCTGCGATCAGCGCGGTGTCAGAATCCTGCGCGGTGAACAGGCTGTAAGCGCCTTCTGTGAGCTTGCATTCCGCCCGCAGGCTGCCGCTGTGCAGGTCGCTGATGACAGCGTTCGTGACGGAGCAGCCCTTCGCCTCGACATAAGCGGTCTTCGTGATGAGCATCGCGCTGCCGGACGCCGTAAGCTCGACCGGATCGGTCTGCGATTCCGCAAGGTCCCAGAGATCCTTCGTCTGGCCGGACTGCCGGACATGGATCGTGTTTCCGGCCGCTCCGTATTCTTTATCAACGATAATGCCGTCCGCGAAGAAGCAGAAGCCGCCGTCGTAATAAGAAGAATTCGCCGCCGTGCGGAAGCTGCCGTCTCTGCCGAATGTATAGAGCTTATCTCTGGTATAGCCATAGACCGTGTCCGTCTTCTTTTCATACTGCGCAAACGCGTAGACCGTTGTTTTGTAATTCACCGCCTGCGCCTTTCCGGTCGTCAGATCGTAATAGACAAGCTCCGTGCCCTCAAAAGTGTCATACTGGCCGAATTCGCGCTGGGTGATCAGTTCGTTCTGTTTGGTGACGCCGAGGAACTCCTCACAGTTATATTTCAGCTTGAACGAGGTGACGAGCCTGTCCGCAGCGGTGTCGATGACATAGGCGGTCATGCCGCCGCTGTCATTGCTGCAGCCGACGACTGCTCTGCCGTTTCTGCCGTCCGTGACAGCGCAGAGATCGCCTTTTACGGAGAGTGCCGAAAGATCGCGGATCAGCTGTTTCTTCTGGGATTTCGGTGCAGTTGTCACGCTGCCGGAGGACTGTCCGCCGTTTGTGGCGGTGGTGACGGTCTGACCGTTCTCCGCGGATGTACCGGAAACGGCATCTGTCTGCTGACCGGAGGCGGCAGTGCCGTCGGTGAGATCAGCGGAGGAAGCGGTTTCCGCGGAATCGTCCGGTGCGGCAGTCGTATCGGTGGTTTCGGAGAGCGTGCTTTCCGCGGGGGCGGAGAGAGCGGTCTGATCTGTTGTGGTGACGGAGCTGCTGTCGGCGCAGCCTGTCAGGAGCAGCAATGCTGCCGCAAAAATCGAAACTGTTTTTTTCATTGTATCATCTCTCGCTTTCTGTCTGTTTTCCGGAATCTGTTCCGGCCTTCAATATGACAGACAACGTTTTCGGCGTGCTGATTACACGATGATTAAAAATAGAAGGTAGGAGGTAGGAGGTAGGAGGTAAATGCGGAATGACGGCTTACGCCGGCGGTGACGGAACAGAGAGGGGAGAAATAAGGAAGGGGAGTGTGAGGGGGAACCTTAAGAGAGGGGGGAGACCGGCGGCGGAGCCGACGACTTCCCCCTCTCTTGTGGTTCCCCCTCACGATTCGCGCCCCGCGCCCAGCCGGAGTTTTTTCATGACAAAAAGATGAAGAACAAAAAACAGAGGTTTTCAGTTCCTTGTTCTTAACCCTTTGTCCGACAGAGATTTTCGCTGGGCGCAGGGGCACGAGTGCGAGAGACAAACCCAAAGAGGGAAAGGGGCGATTCCGCTTCGCTCCAAGCCCCTATCCCCCCGAGTTTCTCCCACTCGCCTGTGGTTCGCAAGCGAACCACGCATAATTTGCTCCGCCAATATATGCTCCCCTTTCGTTGCCCCCTTGACCCCTTATCGCACGACCGCATATCATTTATCATTCCGCATTCAGTTGCCGGTGCTGCCGGCAGAAAGGAAGGATCGTTATGTACGATACGCTGAAACTTGAAAAAGGCATGTATCACCTTGCAAACCAGAGCTTTTCGCAGGCGCTGGAGCACATGGACCCGTCGGCGCAGTATCACCGCAGAATTATCGCAACAGACAGGAGGATATCTAATGGGGAAGGATCAGAACGGCTCATTCGGCTGGCTGCTCAGGCAGTCGGGTGAGCGAAAAGGAAAGTTTGCCGCAAGCGTGATACTTGCGGCAATCAGTATGTTCTGCGGAATTGCTCCGTATTATTTTATTGCAAGGATCGAAAAAGACCTGCTCGCAGGCAGTACGGACAAGAGCGCATACATCATCAATTGTGTTGTGATACTTGCGCTGTGGCTGGGACATTCGCTGTTTCATGCGCTGAGTACGGCAAATTCGCACCTTGCAACATTTCACACCCTTGCGGTGATACGCAAAAAAGC